>NZ_JBGUAW010000011.1 GCF_041821045.1 Thiohalorhabdus sp. Cl-TMA
AGCAGGGCTTCCAGCAGCTGTTGCCGGCCCTCGCCGGCCTTCCCTTCCACCAGTTGCCGCCGGGCCTGGCGCGCCAGCGCCCGCACCCGGGCCGCGTCGGGCTGCAGGACCACGCGCAGCTCGGAGTCGTCGAGCAGGACGGACAGCCAGGTGGTCTCCAGGTCGAGGACCACCAGACGCCCCTCGTCGGCACCCAGGTCCCGCTGGAGCTCGGCCACGGTGGGGGTCAGCGCCCCTTGCTCGGAGCCCGGGACCTGCTCCAGGAGCTGGCGCCCCCGGTAGCTCTGGATGGCGGCGAGCAGGGCGCCGCCCTGCCCCCCCTGCGCCCGCTGCAGCCGGGCCCGCACCCGGATGCGGCCCAGGTAGGCGGGCTTGGCGTAGCCCTGGAAGAAGTACAGGCGCTGTTCCGGCTCCAGCGACTCCCGGACCCGCTCCGACCAGGCGACCACCTCCTCGTAGCCCGCCAGGGCCTGCTCATATTCGCCCGCCAGCTCCGCTTCCCGGGCCTTCGCCAGCCTGAAGCGGTGGCGGGCGCGGATCAGGCCGTCGGCGGCGGCCCGGCGCTCCCCTGCCTCCTGGTAATGGACGTTCAGGCGCGCCAGGCGCTTTTTCGCCCGCTCGTAGCTCGTCCGCCGGTCCTCGGCCCGCCCCAGGTGCAGGGCCGCCTTCCACTGGGCCAGGGCCGCGCGGAACAGGGGCCAGTGCGGAACCGGCTGCTTCTCTCTCTTGGACCAGGACCTGGCTGGGCTAAATTTGGTCCAGCCCGTGCGACCACCCTCGTATTCTTCGTCCAGGAGTTCGTCAACTCCGTAAAGGAAACCACTGGTCCCCAGACTCCTAACGTGATCACCCTGAAACAATGAACCGGGGAGAGGATTTTGGAAGTCAAGCTTGTCTTTTACGCTCAGGACAGCCTCCCGGGCTTCCGCGATTTGGGTGCCAATCCGGCTGTAAAGTTCAGCATCGCCGGCTTTTGCTGTCGCGCGCTGTAATGGGGGCAGCATTTTCAAGGCCGGGACCCAGCAGCATTTGTAGGGCAGGCGGAACTGCCGATCCTGTTGCACCGTCTTCAGGACGAAGCGGGCATCCCGCAGGACCATTTGGCGGGAGCGCCCCTGAGCCGACCCATAGGCGTAGCGCAGCGCCAGTAGATAGGCGGTCCAGGCACGGTCGTCAGGGCTCAGCCCCCCTTCTGGCGAAGCCGGGACGCGGTAGCGTGCATGAATCCGGTCCAGGGCGGCGAGTGCCCGGGGACCGTTGCCCACCCGGGCCGCCTCCGCGGCGAGGCGGAGCTGGTAGTCTCGCCAATACCCGAGAGAACCGGAGCGCATGGCATCCTGGGCCCCATCCTCCAGGACCTTGAACAGGCGCCCGGTCTGCCCAATGCCACCAAAGTAGGCGGACGCCGCGACATACAACGGCTGCGGTGGGAAGACCCTTGAGAGGGACTGATCCTCCTGGGCACGCCAGCGTTCCCTACTAGCCTGATAATGCGCCCACACCTTGTCCGCCAGGCGCGGATGTTCGGGAGGGAGCGAGGAATCCCGGATCAGGAGCTGGAGCTCGAAGGCGTCCTCCGCCACCTCACCCCCAGCCGCGCCAGAATAAAGCTCTGCCCTTTGGCGCACCTCTTTTTTGTCCCGCTTTTTCTCCCATTTTCCCCACTGTCCGTCCCCGGCGGCGCATCCGCTCAATAGGACGGCCAGAAGCGCACCCCCTCCGAACATCCATTTGCCCAACATGAAACTGCTCCTTTATGCCGGAAATGGGCACCGGCCCTTCTTTAACCTTAGGGAGCCTGAACCCCCCGCCCTATAACACCCCATTTACTGTCACCTTCAAATCCTTCTTATTATTTTTGTAGTCAAACGTAACACCATAAAAATCGGTTTTTCTTGGGTCGGAAGGATCAGTACTCCAATTATATCCACCATGAATATAACTATAACCACTTTCTTTCAATTTTTTGTTATGCATTTCCTCTGCAATTCGCAACCGTTCTTTCATCTTATTCTGCCATTTATTATTACCTTCACTACCTCTTATCGATTCCTTAATAGTATTAATCCCTTTTTTCGCCTGTTCTATATGATCTTTTCTTGTTTTCCACTTCCAGCCTCTAGATTCTGGCATGACCGAACTCTCCAGCTTTCTATATAAATCACGAGCTAGACCCCGGGCCGCTTGTGGGCTACCGGTATTTATGGTGAAGGACAAACGCACCCTTTTTTGGAAGCCTCCAGCCCTCACTCCCCTTATCAACATATCCGATCCCACTCCCATACCGGTTCCTTTAAAAATCCCATCTATATTAGCCTGGTGGTAATCTGCGCGCCTATATGATTCCACTGCTTTAATAACATGATCCCGGCTTGTTCCTGGCCTCGCCTTCCATTTCTCCTCTATCTGAGCCAAGTGCTGCCTTTTTTCCTCTGCTGGCAAAGGATCTCCCCGAAGGGTTTCAAAATCCTTCTCGCTAGCTTTTACCACCTCATAGACGGCCTCCGTTACCGGGTCCAACCCCGGAGACGCCGGGAACTGGTAAGGCTTTCCCCCGGAAAGGTGTGCACCCGGAGAGGCACACCCGGAAAAAACCATTACCCCGGATACCACCAAACAACCAGCCAAATTTCGCATTTCCCGCTCCCGCACCTTGATTTTCGTGGTTTTTCGATAAGAACCGAATCACCTATCCACCTGGACGGTTGCCGTCCCAGGCTGTCTTGTATGGGGACAATAGCGGGGGGGGACATTCGGCTTCATCACCCAAATGGGGTACGCGCCGGAAATTGATAAGAGTTTTGGAGACTGAGTCCAGACGGGAGCAGGCGTACATAACAACCGAGGGAAGAAGCCCATCCATGCTGGAATGGGGCATCAAAAGTACATGCTCCACGAACTATCTAGTTTTGGTAGGGGGACGCGGGCACCTAGAATTAACTAATTTAGCCTTGCTATCTAACTGATCGAGTGGATAACGGCTAGCTGTGCATTATCAGGGGATCGGGTTTGTCAGGAAGGAATACGAAAAGTAAGGATTTATGTGGGTCCCACGGGAGGCAGATTACCTGGCACAGGATCCGGGGATGCCATGAGCCCCGTCCGACCTTTCTCTAAGGTTCGATCTTGGTGCTCAAACGTTCCAGGAAGCGGCCCAGCCATTCGGAATGCCCGGGCCAGACGGGCGAGGTAACCAGGTTGCCGTCCACCACAGCCTTTTCGGGGGTAATGTCCACCCACTCCCCGCGGGCGGTCTGTATGTCCGGACCGATGTCGGGATATGCGGTCAGCTTCCGTCCCTGCAGAATCCCGGCGGTTACCAGAATCTGGATACCATGGCATATGGCGGCCACGGGGTTGTCGGCCTCGAAGAAATGGCGGGTAAGATCCAACACCTCGCCATTGAGGCGCAGGTATTCAGTGGCCCGACCACCGGAGACCACCAAGGCATCGTGGTCCTCCCCTCGCACCTCTTTGAAGGCGCGTTCAAGGCGAAATTGTGACCGGACTTCTCGCTGTGGGTCTGGCCGCCTTCGAAATCGTGCACTGCGACGCAAACGGCCTCACCGAATTTCTTTCCCGGGCAGACGGCATGGATCGTATGGCCGACCATGCTCAAGGCCTGGAAGGGCACCATGATCTCGTAGTTCTCACCGTAGTCACCCCCAGCTGCAGGTTCCGCTTGGCCACCATGATCACCCTCCTGGCTTGCCAAAAGGTCTTCCTTCCCTGCTAGCCAGAGGGGAAGGGGATGGCCAATTGAATGTTCCACCCACCCGGAGCGGAAAGAAAAGGCCCCGGCCTTGGGGCCGGGGCCTTAAAAACGAACAGAGCCGAAGAGAATTATCCCTTCTTTGCGTCCAGCTTCTCCTTGACGATCTGGTTCACCTGCTGGGGGTTGGCCTTGCCGCCGGTCTTCTTCATCACCTGGCCGACGAAGAAGCCGAGCACCTTGTCCTTGCCGTCGAGGTACTGCTGGACCTGGCCCTCGTTCTCGCCGATCACCTCGTCCACCACCCCTTCGATGGCGGAGGTGTCGGTGATCTGCTTGAGACCCTCGCGCTCGATGATGGTGTCGGGATCGGCGCCTTCCGCGTACATGGGCTCGAAGACCTGCTTGGCGATCTTGCCGGAGATGGTCTCGTCCTCGATGCGCTGGATCAGCAGCCCCAGGTTCTCGGCGGAAATGGGGGACTCGGTGATCTCCGTGCCGTCCTTGTTCAGCGCGCCGAGCAGCTCAACCATGGTCCAGTTGGCGGCCAGCTTGGCATCCGCCCCGGTGGCCACCACCCGCTCGTAGTAGCTGGCGAGCTCGCGGCTGGTGGTGAGCACCGAGGCATCGTAGTCCTTCAAGCCGAACTCGCTCATGAAGCGCTCGCGCTTGGCGTCGGGCAGCTCGGGCAGGGCCTCGCGCGCCTCGCTCACCAGGGTCTCCGGAACGTCGAGGGGCAGCAGATCCGGACACGGGAAGTACCGGTAGTCGTTGGCCTCTTCCTTGGTCCGCATGGAGCGGGTCTCGCCCTTGTCGGCGTCCCACAGCCGCGTCTCCTGGACGATATGGCCGCCGTCCTCAAGGACCTCCTGCTGGCGGCCCATCTCGTAGAGGATGGCGCGCTCCACGTTGCGGAAGGAGTTGAGGTTCTTCAGCTCGGCGCGGGTGCCGAACTCCTCGGCACCCTTGGGCCGGATGGAGACATTGGCGTCGCAGCGGAAGGAGCCTTCCTGCATGTTGCCGTCGCAGATCTCCAGATAGCGCACGATGGAGTGCAGCTTCTTGAGGTAAGCCACGGCCTCCTGCGGCGAGCGCATGTCCGGTTCAGAAACGATCTCGATGAGCGGGGTGCCGGTGCGGTTGAGGTCGATGGCGGTGACGCCCTCGCCGAAGCCCTCGTGCAGGGACTTTCCCGCGTCCTCCTCCATGTGGATGCGGGTAATGCCCACCATCTTGGGCTCGCCGTCCTCGGGCTCGGTGCGCAGCCGGCCATGCTCGATGATGGGCAGCTCGTACTGCGAGGTCTGGTAGCCCTTGGGAAGGTCCGGGTAGAAGTAGTTCTTTCGCGCGAACACGGACCGCGGCCGCACCTCGGCCTCCACCGCCAGACCCATCATCACCGCCATGCGCACCGCCTCGCGGTTGAGCACGGGCAGGGTGCCCGGCATCCCGAGGCAGACGGGACAGGTCTGGGTGTTGGCCTCCGCCCCGTATTGGGTCGAGCAGCCGCAGAACAGCTTGGACTTGGTTGAAAGCTGCGCGTGGACCTCGAGTCCGATGACCGGTTCGAATTCCATGTTTGGTGCCTGCTCCGATTTCGGGGCCAGTGTTCTGTCCCGGAGATGCTGGGTTAAAGGAGCCGGGTTGGCCGAGGGGCGGGCAAGGCCTCCAGGCTCCAAGGGGTCCCTGGCCTTCGGCCATCCCTTCAGTCGCCCTCCGGCCTAGCCCGCCCCTCGGCTTAGTGCCCTATCACCCGGTTTTCCGCAACAGGACGCTAGAAGCCCTCGGGGATCCGGGTGTGCCAGTCGGTGGCCTGCTGGTACTGGTGCGCGGCGTTCAGCAGCAGGTCCTCCCGGAAGAAGTTCGCCATCATGTGCATGCCCACCGGCAGCCCGCCCTCAGAGAATCCGCACGGGAAAGAGATCCCGGGCACCCCGGCCAGGTTGGCGGCGGTGGTGTAGAGGTCCGAGAGGTACATGGCGATGGGATCGGTGGCCTTCTCGCCGATGCCGAAGGCGGCCGTGGGGCTGGTGGGCCCGGCGATCAGGTCCACCTCCTCGAAGGCCTTGGCGAAATCGTCTCGGATGCGCGTGCGCACCTTCTGGGCCTTGAGGTAGTAGGCGTCGTAGTAGCCCGCCGAGAGCACGAAGGTGCCCACCATGATGCGCCGCTGCACCTCGGCGCCGAAGCCCTCGGCGCGGGTGGACTGGTACATGTCGATGAGGTTCTCCGGCTCCGCGGTGCGGTGGGTGTAGCGCACCCCGTCGAACCGCGCCAGGTTGGAGCTGGCCTCCGCGGCGGAGATCACCTGGTAGGTGGGGATGGAGTACGGATAGTGCGGCAGGTGGATCTCGCGGACCTCGGCGCCGAGCGCCCGATACTGGTCCAGCGCCGCCTTCACCGCACGCTCCACGTCCGGGGCCAAGCCCTCGGTGAAGAACTCCGCCGGTACGCCGATGACCTTTCCCGAAAAATCGGCTTCCAGACCACCCACGTAGTCGTTCACGGGCCGGTCCACGCTGGTGGAATCGCGCTCGTCGAAGCCCGCCATGGCGGTGAGCATGTGCGCGCAGTCCTCGGCGGTGAGCGCCATGGGACCGGGCTGGTCGAGGCTGGAGGCGAAGGCCACCAGGCCGTAGCGGGAGCAGCGGCCATAGGTGGGCTTCAGGCCGGTGATGCCGCACAGCCCCGCCGGCTGGCGGATGGAGCCGCCGGTATCGGTACCGGTGGCACCGGCGCACAGCCGCGCCGCCACGGAGGCCCCGGAGCCGCCGGAAGAACCGCCGGGCACCGCATCCGTGCTCCACGGGTTGCGCACGGGACCGAAATAGCTGGTCTCGTTGGACGAGCCCATGGCGAGCTCGTCCAGGTTGGTCTTGCCCAGCACCACGGCGCCGGCCTCGCCGAGGCGCTCCACCACCGTGGCGTCGAAGGGCGACTGGTAGCTCTCCAGCATCCGCGACGCGCAGGTGGTGCGGCCCTCGACGGTGGCCAGCAGGTCCTTGTGGGCGATAGGCACCCCTTCCAGGGGTCGCGCCTCGCCGGCGGCAATGCGCCGGTCGGCGGCATCGGCGGCGGCCAGGGCGGCATCCCGGAAGGACTGCGTAAAGCTGTTCAGGCGCGGGTCCAGCTCCTCGATGCGATCGAGATAGGCCTGGGTGACCTCGCGGGAGGAGAATTCCTTGTTCCGCAGGCCCTGCCGGATCCGGCTCAGGGTCAGTTCGCGAACCACGACAACCCCTTCAAGTAATTGTTCTGCGTGCGGCCGCGCCCGAAACGGCGCGGCATACGGCGGGAGGCGGCGCAGCTATTCCACCGAGCGCGGGACCCGGTAGTAGCCTTCCACCACGTCGGGAGCGCTCTTCTGCAGCTCGCCCCGATCCCAGTCACTGGTGACCTCGTCGCCGCGCAGCGGCTGGGAGAGGTCCAGCGGGTGGGCGAGCGGGGTCACATCCGCGGTGTCCACCTGCTCGATCTGGTCGATCAGGTCCAGGACACGGGAGAGGTCCTCGGCCACGTCCGCGGCCTGCTCAGGGTCTAGGCGGAGCCGGGCGAGGTGGGCGACTTGTTCGGCGGTATCCCGATCCAGGGCCATCCGTGCGTCTCCTGCATTGAAAGCAGCGAAGCTACCATACCCCCTACCAGCCCTCAAGTTAGGGGCGCGGGCTCCGCAAAAAGTTTCATTCCCGCGCTCAAGTCCCGCCCTCCCGCCACGATAAGTGCTTCAGAGCCTTCGGCAAATTGCGCGCATCCGAGCGGAAAATCCGGCGCCATGCCTCGAAGGGGTGTCGTAAGGGTGGTAGCATGAGCGCCACTTCGGTGCCGGGAAATCCAAATTGCCGATGTCCCCGGGCGCTGCTAACCTACGTCGCCACGTTAGTCAGTATTTACTTATGCTACCGACCGGTTACCCGCTCCGAGGAACCGAACGGAGGATGGAACGCGGATGATTGTCGATCGCCTCATGGGGGCCTTCTCCAGTGACCTCGCCGTGGATTTGGGCACGGCCAACACTCTGATCTTTGTCCGTGGTAAAGGAATCGCGCTTTCCGAACCTTCCGTGGTGGCCATCCGCGAAGGCGAGCGTGGCATGAAGCGGATTCAGGCCGTGGGCAACGAGGCCAAGGAAATGCTCGGCCGCACCCCGGGCAACATCACGGCCATCCGGCCCATGCGGGACGGAGTCATCGCCGACTTCCAGGTCACAGAGGCGATGCTCAAGCACTTCATCCGCAAGGCCCACAACAACCGCATCATGCGGCCCAGTCCCCGCATCATCGTTTCCGTTCCCTATGGTTCCACGCCCGTGGAGCGACGCGCCATCCGGGAATCCGCCGAGAGCGCCGGCGCCCGCCAGGTCTTCCTCATCGAGGAGCCCATGGCGGCGGCGATCGGCGCCGGTCTGCCCATCGGAGAAGCGCGGGGCTCCATGGTGGTGGACATCGGCGGTGGCACCACCGAAGTAGCCATCATCTCCCTCGGCGGCATCGTCTATTCGCAGAGCGTGCGCATGGGCGGCGACAAGATGGATGACGCCATCGTCGGCTACATCCGACGCAAGTACAACGTCATCATCGGCGAGAGCACCGCGGAGCGGATCAAGATCGAGATCGGCAGCGCGGCCCGGGTGGCGGAGTCGGACAACCGTGAGATGAGCATCAAGGGACGCGACCTAGCCCGGGGCATACCCACCACCTTGAACCTGACCACCAACGAGATCCTCGAGGCCCTCGAAGAACCGCTCAACAGCATCGTCGAGGGCGTGAAGGTGGCCCTTGAGCAGGCGCCTCCCGAGCTAGCCGGCGACATCGCCGAGCGTGGCCTGGTGCTCACCGGCGGCGGCGCCCTGATTCACGCCATGGACAAGCGGCTCATGGACGAGTCGGACCTGCCCGTGGTCGTGGCGGAGAACCCGCTGAACTGCGTGGCGCTCGGCGGCGGCAGAGCCCTGGAAGAGATCGACACGTTCCGGGACGTCTTCGCCCGCGAATAGCAGGATGCTGAAAAACACCGTCCGGAGGGCTGCCCGAGCGTACTCCGGTGCCCGCACCGCAGCCAGCCGTCGCGTGGGTTTTCAACAGCCTGATCAGGTCTCCGGTCCGTCCGGGACGCGCCAGTCCGGTCTCGGCTTTGCCTGGCCCGGTAACACAGGTCGCAGATGGGATTTCATACCGCAACCCGTCAATCCAAACCTGGAGTGGCCGCCATCATCCTGGCGGCCCTATCGATCCTCCTCATGGGCGCCGACAGCCGGTTCGCCTGGACCGAGAACATCCGCAGCGCCCTGCTTTCGACCATATATCCCGTCCAGCGGGTGGTGAGCGCACCCATCCTGCTCTCCCAGGCTTTCTCCGAGGAGGTGCGGAGCCACTTCCGGGTACACCATCAGAATGAGCGCCTGCAGGACCGGCTGCGCCACCTCCGGGTGGAGAACCAGGAGCTGGAGGCCCTTCGCCGCGAGAACGACCGCCTTCGGCAGCTCCTCAACGAGGCGCAGCGCCTGGAGCGCTCCGTGAGTGCGGTGCAGATCGTCGCCGAGAGCCCCGACCCCTTCCACCATACCCTGACCATCAGCCGGGGGGAGCTGAACGGGGTCTACTCGGGACAGCCGGTCATCAGCGCCGAGGGTGTGGTGGGCCAGATCAGCGCGCTGGCACCCATTACCGCCCAGGTCATCCTGTTGACGGATCCCAACAGCGGCATCCCGGTTCTCGTCCGGGATTCCCGGGTGCGGGGCATCCTGGCGGGCACGGGCAGCAAGGACCGCCTGGAGCTGCGCTACGTCCCCACCAGCGCACAGGTGGAGGCCGGTGACGAGCTGGTCACCTCGGGCCTGGGGGGCGTATTCCCCAAGGGGCTGCAGGCGGCGCGTGTGGTGGAGGTGGTGCGCGATCCCCATTCGCCGTTCGCGGAGATAACCGCCCGTCCGGCGGTCCCCGTGTCCCGGCTGGAGGATGTGCTGCTGCTCGAGGAGGGCAAACCGGGGCCCGAGAAACAGGAAGAGGAACAGGTACAGGCGAAGGCACAGGAAAGGGCGGCGCCTTGAACCTAGGCGGACATTTGGTCGTAGCCACTAGTATCGCCGTGGCGCTGGGCCTGGGCGGACTCCCGCTCGCCCAGCCCATCACGTACCTCTGGCCGGACTGGGTGCTGCTCACCATCAGCTACTGGGGGCTGGCCGCCCCCCACCGTTACGGCCTGGGGATGGCCTTCATTGCAGGCCTGTTCCAGGACGTATCCACCGCCACCCTGCTGGGCCTGCACGCCCTGATCTACGTCTTCTCCCTGTACCTGATCATCGAGAACCACCTCCGGATCCGGCTGCTGCACCTCTGGGGGCAGACCCTGGTGGTCTTTTTTCTCGCCCTGTTCAGCGTACTGCTCCAGCTCTGGGTGGAGGGCACCACCCGGGATCTGGGGGCCAACCTGTGGTCGCTGGTCTCCGCGGTGACCACCGGCCTGTTCTGGTCCCCGGTGTTCCTCTTCCTGCGCAGCCTCCGGCAGCGCTTCTCCATCGCCTGACCGCCCATGCGCCGCTCTTCCTCTCCCTTCGGTCGCCGCGGATCAGGCGGTTCCCAGCTTTCTTCGCGCATGGGCCAGTTCGCCCACTTCGAGCGCCGCACTCGCTTGGTGGGCCTGGGACTGCTCGGCCTCGGCCTCATCCTCATGGGCCGACTGTTCTACCTCCAGATCGAGCAGTTCTTCCACTACCGGACCCTGGCCGACGAGAACCGCATCACCGTGCGCCCGGTTCCCCCGCCGCGCGGGCTCATCTACGACCGCCGCGGACGCCTGCTGGTGGAGAACGAGCCCGCCTTTGCCCTGGAACTGTACCCCGAGCACGTGGACGACACCTCCAAGGTGCTCGACCGTCTGGTGGAGGTGCTGCCCTCGGCTGCGGTCCAGCGGGACCGCATGGCGCAGCGCCTGAAGGAGAGCCCACCCTATCTGCCCGCCATCCTGATCGAGGGGCTGAATACGGAGCAGGTGGCCAAGTTCGCCTCGCACCAGCACCGATTCCCGAGCATCCGCATCCGCGCCCGCTCCCAGCGCAATTACCTGAGGGGCCCCCTCACCGCCCATGTCCTTGGCTACCTGGCGCAGCCCGACAAGAGCGACTTCCGCAAGTTCGACGCCGACCTGTATCCCCCGGGTACCCGGGTGGGAAAGATGGGGCTGGAGCGCGAATACGAAGAGATCCTGCACGGCGCCCCGGGATTCCGCGAGGTGGAGACGGACGCCTTCGGCCGGGTGGTCCGGGAGATTTCCACGGAGCGCCCCGAGCCCGGCAAAAACCTGATCCTCACCCTGGACGAGGACCTGCAGAAGGCGACCCATGAGGCCCTGGCCCCCCACCCCGAGGCCTCGGCGGTGGCCCTGAATCCGGAGACTGGGGGCATCCTGGCCATGGCCAGCCGCCCCACCTTCAATCCTAACGAGTTCATTGGCGGGCTCAGCGACAACACGTGGCAACAGCTCCGACAGGATCCCAACGAGCCCCTGGTGAACCGCGTCACGCAGGGCCTTTACCCCCCCGCGTCCACCATCAAGCCGGTGCTGGCCATGGCGGGACTGGTCGACGGCGCCATCAAGACCTCCACGGAGTTCTCCTGCAACGGGACATTCAATGTAGGCCAGGACGAGCACACCTTCCACTGTTGGAAGAGCTGGGGACACGGCCCAATGACCGTGGACCAGGCGGTGGTGGAATCCTGCGACGTGTACTTCTACAAGCTCGCCCACCGCATGGGCATCGAGCCCATCCACAAGGCGCTCAAGGCCTTCGGCCTGGGCAACCGGACCGGCATCGACCTCCCCAGCGAGCGCAAGGGCCTCAATCCGGGCCCGGTCTGGAAGCGACGCATGCAGGGGGAGATCTGGTACCCCGGTGAGACGGTGATGACCGCCATCGGGCAGGGCTACATGGAGGCCACGCCGCTTCAGCTCGGCGTAATGGCGGCGGCCGTGGCCAATGGCGGCTTTCGGGTCGAGCCGCACCTGGTGCACGGCGTCCAGGACCCGGTCTCCGGCAAGGTGGACTACCGGGAGCACGATCGGGCCGCCATCGGGCTGGTGAAAGAGGAGTCCCTGGCGGTGATCCGCGACGCCATGCGGCGGGTGGTAGGCTCCGTTCACGGCACCGCCCATTCCATCGCCGGCGGCTGGATCCCGGTGGCCGGAAAGACCGGAACCGCCCAGGTGGTCCGGATCGACCGCGACAAGGAGGAGCAGCTCGACCCGAAGGAGAAGGAGCGCCGGCTCCGGGACCACGCGCTGTTCGTGGCCTTCGCCCCCGTGGAGGATCCGCAGATCGCCGTGGCCGTGGTGGTGGAGCACGGCATCAGCGGCGGCAAGACGGCGGGCAAGGTGGCACGCAAGATGATCGACAGCTACTTCGGCAAGGGATCCTGATGGCCTTCCTCAGTCCGGACAGCATCTGGCGCCGCTTCGACTGGCCCTATTTCCTGCCCATCCTGGGGCTGGCCACCGTCAGCCTGATCGTCCTCTACAGCGCCGGCGAGCAGGATCCGGGGCTGGTGATCGGCCAGGCGCTGCGGTTCGGCGTCGCCTTCCTGGTCTTCTTCCTGGTGGCCGCCATTCCGCCGCGTCTGCTTTCCCTGCTGGCCCCCTATTTCTACGTGGGCGTCCTCCTCCTGCTGGTGCTGGTGCCCTTCGTCGGCACCACGGGTATGGGCGCGCAGCGGTGGATCGTGGTGGGGCCGCTCACTCTGCAGCCCTCGGAGCTGGCCAAGCTCGTCCTGCCCATGACCCTGGCGGCCTTCCTGAGCCACCAGGACTACCCGCCCAGCCCCGGGGTTCTGATCAGCAGCCTGGTGCTCATCGCCCTCCCCACGGGCCTGATCATGATCCAGCCCGATCTGGGCACCTCCGTGCTCATCGCCGCCTCGGGCCTGGTAATCCTCTTCCTGGCGGGCACGCCATGGTGGTTCTTCGCCAGCCTGGGGACCCTCGCGCTGGCGGCCATGGTTCCCGCCTGGCACATGCTCCACGATTACCAGCGCCAGCGGCTCCTGGGCTTCCTCAACCCCGAAGCCGACCCCTACGGGGCGGGCTACCACATAACCCAGAGCAAGATTGCCATCGGCTCCGGCGGGCTCACGGGCAAGGGATGGCTGAACGGCACTCAGGCGCAGCTGGACTTTCTCCCCGAGCGGCATACCGATTTCATCTTCGCCGTACTGTCCGAGGAATTCGGACTGATCGGCGGACTGGTCCTCCTGACCCTGTATCTGGTCCTCACGCTGCGGGGACTGGTGATCGCCTTCCGCAGCCGGGAGATGTACAACCGGCTGGTGGCGGCCGGCATTTCCACCATGTTTTTCTTCTACGTCGTCATCAACATCGGCATGACCAGCGGCCTGCTCCCGGTGGTGGGGGTGCCCCTGCCGCTGGTGAGCTACGGGGGCTCCTCCCTGGTGGCCCTGCTGGCGGGCCTTGGACTGGTGATGGGCATCAGCATGCGGCGCGGACGATGATGACCGTGCACGGGCGTGGTACCATTCCGGCCGACACGAGGAATGTCGCCACTTGTCCACGACCCGGATACGGACCGCTCGCGCCCCGAACATGGCCGCATTTTCTACGACGCCTGTCCCTGCTGACTCGCGCACCTGCGACCGTCACGGCCTGGGTACCCCCCTCCTGGGAGCGGTTCTCGCCTTTCTGGTCACCGGGTGCGCCACCCATTCCGGAGGAAAAGGTCCGGACATGGACGCCGGCGTCCCCGCCGACCGAAGCGGCAGCCACAAGACGACGCCCTACAAGGTGGGCGGCACTTGGTACCACCCGCTCAAGACCGCCCGGGGATACAACGAGGTGGGCCTGGCGTCCTGGTACGGCAGCAAATTCCACGGACGCCCTACCGCCAACGGCGAGGTCTTCAACATGCACCTCCCCACGGCGGCTCACCGCAGGCTTCCGCTGCCCACTATCGCCCGGGTCACCAATCTGGAGAACGGCCGCTCCACACAGGTCCGGATCAACGACCGCGGTCCCTTCGTGGATACGCACGAGCGGATCATCGACCTCTCCTACGGCGCGGCCCAGCGTCTGGGCATGGACGAAAAGGGCCTGGCGCGTGTCCGGATCGAGGCCCTGCGGGGCCCCGACGTTTCCGGACAGGCGAAACGCCAGGACCGGCCTTCAGCGAAGCCCGGCGCCCGGGACCTCTACCTGCAGGTGGGAGCCTTCCGGAAGGAGCAGAACGCCTCCCAGCTCAAGCAGCGCCTGCGCGACCTGGACCTGGACCGGGTGGTCATCACCACGGGGCACAGCGAGGGCAGCCGGATCTTCCGGGTCCGCATGGGGCCCTTGTCCGGGGTGGCCCGCGCCGACCAGCTGGCCCAGGAGCTCCGGAGCGCGGGATTTCCCACCGGACAGCTGGTTCATGAATAGGCGGCGCCTCGCCTCCTCCACTCGTCGGATACCTGCACCAGGACGGGACGCAACGTGCGCATGAAGAATCCTCCATTCCTCCTCCTCCGGCCCATGATCCTGCTTCTTGCCCTCCTCCTGGCGGCGCCGGTCTCCGGCGCCCCGGTTCCCAGCCCTCCGGAGGTGGATGGCCATTCCGCCTTCCTGATGGATTACCATTCCGGCCGGGTGCTGGCCGACCAGGAGGGGGACAAGCCCTGGCCGCCGGCGAGCCTCGCCAAGCTCATGACCCTCTACACCGCCTTCACGGCGCTGGAGGAAGGCAGCGTCGCCCTCGACGACACGGTCCGGGTCAGCGAAAAGGCCTGGCGCACCAAGGGCTCCCGCATGTTCCTCGAGGTAGGCGACGAGGTGCCGCTGAAGCGGATCCTCAAGGGGATCATCGTGGAGAGCGGCAACGATGCGTGCGTGGCCCTCGCGGAGCATGTAGCCGGCTCGGAGGAAGCATTCGTCCAGCTCATGAATATGCATGGCCGGGAGCTGGGCATGGAGAACACCCAGTTCGCCAACGCCACCGGTCTGCCGGCGGAGGGGATGAAGACCACGGCCCGCGACATGGCCCACCTGGCCGCGGCCCTGATCCGGGAATTCTCCGGACACTACGACCTGTTCTCCATCCGCAAGATGACCTACAACGAGATCACCCAGTACAACCGCAACCGCCTCATGTGGTGGGACGACTCGGTGGACGGCATGAAGACCGGGCACACCGAGGACGCCGGCTACGCGCTGGTGGCCTCCGCCAAGCGGGAGGGCATGCGGCTGATATCGGTGGTGATGGGCACCGGCAGCGAGCGGGCGCGGGCGGAGGAATCCCAGACCCTGCTGAATTACGGCTTCCGGTTCTACCGCACCTATAAGCTGTACAATGCCGGCGAGTCCTTGCACGAAGTCCGGGTCTGGAAGGGCGCCGCGGATCACGTGGGGGTCAGCCTGCCGAAGGACCTCTACCTCACCCTGCCGCGCGGGCAGCGGGACCGTCTGGAGGTCACCCTGAACTTCGGCGGCCCCCTAATGGCGCCGGTGCCCGAGGGCACGGAGGTGGGGCAGCTAGTGGCCAAGCTGGAGGACCGCACCGTAACCACGCGCCCCCTGACCACCCTGCAGGAGATCCCGGAGGGAGGATTCTTCGGGCGGCTCATCGACTCCTTCCGGGTCTGGCTCACGGAGTAAGCGCTTTGCCCGATTCCACGTCCATCGCCTATGTCAATGGGGCGTTCCTGCCCCTCGGGGAGGCCCGGGTCTCCATTCTGGACCGCGGCTTCCAGTTCGCCGACGGGGTCTACGAAGTGATCCCGGTGTACGGTGGCAGGCCGTTCCGGCTGGACGCCCATCTGCGCCGCCTCGAGCGATCCCTGAACGAAATCCGCATGTCCCCCCCCATGGACCGGGAAGCCCTGGGGGAACGGATACGGGAGCTCATCACCCGCAACGGCGGCAGCGACTGCCAGCAGGTCTACCTCCAGGTGACCCGCGGGGAGGCGCCGCGGAACCATCCCTTTCCGCGGGAGGTCCATCCTACCGTGGTGATGACTTGCTCCCCGGTGCCCCCCGTTCCCGCGGAGTGGGTGCAGGACGGGGTCTCGGTCATCACCGCCGAGGACATCCGTTGGGCGCGCTGCGACATCAAATCCATCGCCCTGCTGCCCAACGTCATGATGCGCCAGAAGGCGGCCGACGCGGGCGCCTACGAGGCCCTCTGGGTCCACGAGGGGGCGGTGCAGGAGGGAGCGGCCTCCAACGTTTTCGCCGTGTACGGCGGCCAGGCGGTCACCCCGCCCGATGGCCCCCGGGTCCTCCCCGGCATCACCCGCGACGTGGTCCTGGAGCTCGCCGAGGAGCGGGGCCTTCCCGTGAGCACTGGATCCATCGCCGCCTCCGACCTGGCCCGCGCGGAGGAGATCTGGCTCACTTCCAGTACCAAGGAAGTGCTGCCGGTAACCCGCCTGGACGGCGAGCCCGTGGGCGACGGCCGCCCCGGTCCCCTGTTCCGGTCCGTGCTCGACGCCTATCGAGCCCGGATCGGGGAGCTGCGCGCCCGCGCCGAGGAGGAACAGCCATGAGCGACCAATGCCCCCTGGGGGATGCCAGGGTAGAATATCCCATTCCCTATACGGTCAAGGCCTTCGGACCGAACCAGAACGGATTCCCGGAGCGCGTACGAATGCTGGTGGAGCAGCACACGCCCCTAAACGAGCACGCGCTGCACACCCGCGAGAGCCGCAATGGCCGGTACATCAGCGTTTCCTGCGCCTTCGAGGCCGAGAGCCGGGAGCAGCTGGATGCCATCTATGCCGATCTCCAGTCCGATCCCGACGTCCTCGCCGCCCTCTGAGACCGAAGGCAGCCCCCGGGTCCACGAGCTCGGTCTGCGGGACTACTCGTCCGTCTGGGCGGCCATGCAGGCCTTCACCGCCGAGCGGGATGCGGCGACGCCCGACGAGCTGTGGCTCGTCGAGCATCCCCCGGTGTTCACCCAGGGACGCAACGGGAAGCCGGAGCACCTGCTCCACGTCACCGGCATTCCGGTGGTGGAAACCGACCGCGGCGGCCAGGTCACCTACCACGGGCCGGGGCAGTGCGTGGCCTATCCCCTTCTGGACCTTCGCCGCCGCGGCTGGGGAATCCGCACTTACGTGGCGGCCCTGGAGCAGGCGGTGATCGATTTCCTCGCCGGGTTCGGGCTGGCGGGCACACGCCGGGAAGGCGCCCCGGGCATCTACCTGGACCGGCCCGGTCAGCCCAAGATCGCCTCCATCGGGCTCCGGGTGCGGGGCGGCTGCACCTATCACGGCGTGAGCCTGAACCTGACCAATGACCTCGGCCCCTTCGCTATGATCAATCCGTGCGGCTACGCCGGAATGGCCGTCACCCGGCTGGCCGATCATGTACCCGATCTGGACGCCGACGCCGCCCGGCAGGCCTTCACGGCGGCGTTGCAGCACACTTTCCGTCTTTCCCAGGAGCCCCTTCATGGCTGATACCCGCCGGGATCCCGCAGCCGCCCGCGAAGAGGAGGAGGTCCGCCAGCCTCATCCCGGCAAGGGCGAATACAAGATGCGCAAGGCGCGCTTCGATCGGGACCAGCCGGACCTGGGGCGCAAGCCCGGATGGCTCCGGGTGCGCTCCCCTTCCGACCCGCGCGTGCACGAGATCAAGCAGATCCTCCGCAGCCACGAGCTGCATACGGTCTGCGAGGAGGCCTCCTGCCCGAACCTCGGTGAATGCTTCGGGGGCGGAACCGCCACCTTCATGATCCTGGGCGAGGTCTGTACCCGGCGCTGCTCCTTCTGCGACGTGGCCACCGGCCGCCCGGCGCCGCCGGACCCGCTGGAGCCGGCCCACCTGGCCTCCGCGGTGGCGGACATGGGACTGGAGTTCGCCGTGATCACCTCGGTGGATCGCGACGATCTGACCGACGGCGGCGCCGGCCAGTTCGCCGAGGTCATCCGCCTGCTGCGGGAGCAGTGCCCGGATACCGGCGTCGAGATCCTCACCCCCGACTTCCGGGGCTGCGAGGAGGAGGCTCTCACCCGCCTGGCCGACCACCCGCCCAACGTCTTCAACCACAACGTGGAAACGGTCCCGGAGCTGTATTATACGGTGCGGCCCAGCGCCGACTATCAGCGCTCCCTGCGCCTGCTTCGCCGCTTCCGCGACGTGGTTCCCGACGTACCCACCAAATCCGGGCTCATGCTGGGCCTCGGCGAGGAGCTCGACCAGGTGCGCCGCGTCATGGCCGATCTGCGCGCCCACGGCGTGGATATCCTCACCCTGGGGCAGTACCTGGCGCCGAGCGGCCACCACCATCCGGTGCGGGCCTACATCCATCCCGATACTTTCGCCCAGTTGAAGGAAGAAGCCCTGGGCCTGGGCTTTCTCAGCGTCAACGCCGGACCCCTGGTCCGATCCTCCTACCACGCCGGGGATTATATTCCCCCGCGCCCCTCGCCGATTCCAGATTGACAGGCAGCGGTCGCCGGCTGATAGGCTAAAGTTTTTATCTATTTAACCGCCCAACGGGGGCCAGCCCGCCCGCGGGCCGAATCGCGCGAAGGAAAGGTTCATGAAAAACCCTAAGTCCGTGCCTGCTCATCGAACTAGCCTCCGGGCGGTGCTGATTGTGCTGTTGACCGGCGCCCTGTTCGTGGGCTCCGCCGCCGCCCAGACGGGGCAATCCGGTGGCGGCGCCGGCGGGTCCGGCATGAACGAAGAGCTGAAAAAGGAAATCCGTCAGGCCCAGCAGCGGGTCCAGGAGCTGCGCCAACGGATCGGCAAGATCCAGCAGCAGGCCCTCCAGAACAATCCCGAGCTGCAGGAGCAGCGGCAGGACCTCAAGGGCCTGCTCAAGGAGAAGATGCAGGCCAAGGGCACCACCCCGGACAAGGATCTCGATCGGATGAAGGAGATCCGTAAGAAGCTGAGCGGCAACAAGGATATGCCCCAGGGTGAGCGCCAGCAGCTCATGCAGGAGTTCCAGAAGAAGGCGCAGGGCTTCCAGAAGGCGCAGAAAGCCGCCATGAAGGACCCCGAGGTCCAGGAAGCGCGCAAGGAATTCCGCGATAACCTCATGACGGCCATGAAGGAAGAAGAGCCCAAGGTGGATCAGCTGCTCCAGGACCTGCAGCAGGCACGCAAGGAATTCCAGCAGATCCTTTCCGACCGCTTCTCCGGACAAGGCACAGGCATGGGCTCCGGACAGGGCATGGGCTCCGGCCCGGCCAAGCAGGGAGAATAGTCCCGCTTCACGGGTCGCGACCCGGTAACGACCGCCCCCGGGCCTTCCCGGGGGCGGTTCTTTGTGCAATCCTCGGGCAGGCCGAACAGCCCGGGAGGCGGAATGCCCCCTCCCGATCCCTTCCCCCCTCTGCGAGCTCCGATGAAGAGGTCTCCGCACCGGTTTCTTTTGGCTCTCCTCTCCTTGTCGGTCCTTCCCGGACAGGCCCTGGCCCAGGAGGCTTCCCGGGAGTCCGTCACCATGGAAGCGGATCGTATTTTTTTGCGTGGGGACCAAGTGGATGCCTGCGGCGACGTCCAGGCGCGCCGGGCCGGTGCCCGCATGGCCGCCGAGCGGATCACCTATCAACAGGACAGCGGCTGGATCGAGCTGGCCGGCGGCATCCGCCTCGAGGAGGACGGGTACGTGGCCACCGCGCCCTCGGCCCGCCTCAACCAGGAAACCGAGCTCGGAGAGATCGAGTCGCCCCGGCTGCACCTGCTCGACAGCGACGCCTGGATTCTGGGGGAGCATCTGGAGCGCTACGCCCCCGATCGATTCCGGCTGGACAGCGCCCTGTACACGGCCTGCTCCCCGGATAGTCCCCCATGGGCCCTGCAGTCCGGCACCATCTACGTGAACCAGGAAACCAGCTTCGCCCATCACTGGAACAGCCGCTTCGAGGTTTGGGGCCTGCCGGTCTTCTATACACCCTATTTCGGCCACTACACGGACGACGAGCGCCATACCGGCTTCCTGTTCCCCGCCATCGAGCTCTCCGGGGAGCGCGGAACCGACATCACCGTCCCCTTCTACTGGAATATCGCCCCGCAGCTGGACGCCACCATCGGCGCCCGCAACATGACCGCCCACGGCTTCATGCCCCAGCTCGAGATCCGGCACCTCGGCCCGCGGGTGGAGACGCGGTTCTACGGGGAGTACCTCGCCGATGACGAGGAGACCGGGAACGACCGCTATTACTTCACGGCCGAGCAGGCGGGGCTCCTGCCCGGCCGGATCAACTACCTGCTGGATGCGGAGCGGGTCAGCGACCCCGAGTACATCTCCCTGTTCGGGAAAAACCTGGAGCGCGGCTCCAGCCGCTATCTGACCTCGGTGCTATCCCTATCCCGCAGCTGGGGGGGCTATCGCGCCAACGCCGATTTCACCTATCTGCAGAACCTCCAGGACTTCAACGCTGCGGATACCCTGCAGGAGCTGCCCCGCCTGACCTTCGAGGGG
The DNA here is from genome assembly GCF_041821045.1 of Thiohalorhabdus sp. Cl-TMA. Lineage (NCBI taxonomy): Bacteria > Pseudomonadati > Pseudomonadota > Gammaproteobacteria > Thiohalorhabdales > Thiohalorhabdaceae > Thiohalorhabdus > Thiohalorhabdus methylotrophus. Next base: position 20,127 of record NZ_JBGUAW010000011.1, read on the forward strand.
GACCAGCCGCTTTTCCCCCGAAGCCCCGGCTACCTGGAGCTGGACGGGGAATACGTCCATTTCTATCGACAGGAAGGCGAGAAGTACCACCGGACCTTCGTGGACCCCACGCTCAGCTACCAGATGGAATCGCGGTTCGGCAGCCTGGAGCCGAGGGCGGGGGTCCACTTCACGGGCTATCGGCGGGTGCCCGACTCGGAATCCGCGGAGACCCGCAATCTGACCCGCACCCTCCCCCATTTCAGCCTCAAGGCGGACAGCCAGGTCTACCGCATCTGGCAGCAGGAGGGCTGGGCGCTGCGGCACGCCATCGAGCCGGAGCTGTTCTACCTCTATATCCCCTACGAGAACCAGGACGACCTCCCGGTCCTGGACACGAAGGATACGGCGCTGCGGTTCGGCGACCTGTTCGAGATGAACCGCTTCTCGGGCATCGACCGCATCAACGACGCCAACCGGCTCACCACCGCGCTGACCAACAGCCTGGACGCGAAATGGGACCAGGAGCGCTGGGAGGCGGCCGTGCTGCGGCTCGGACAGATCCACTACTTCGGGGACCGCCGGGTCACGATCAGTCCCGACGTGGAGCCGGAGACCCGGAGCTATTCCAACTACTTCGCCGAGATCGGGATCCAGCCCATCCCGGAAATCTCCCTGGATGGAGCACTGGAGTACAATCCCGAGCGTCCGGCCTTCGCCCTGAACCAATTGGACTATTTCCAGTCTCAATTGACAGCGAGGCACCCGGCCGGTCATCGGTTCAGCGCTCGCTATCTGCTCCGCACCTCCTTCGAGGACGGCGCCTCGGTTCCTTCGACGGAGGAATACCGGGCCTCCGCCCGGGTGAATCTCGGGCCCGCCTGGGACGCCTTCGGTAGATACCGGTATTCCGTGCGCTTCCAAGAACCATTGGTACAGGAATTGGGGGTGGACTATCATGCAGGGTGCTGGGGGATACGGCTTGCCTACCAGGACCGTCTCCTGCGCCGCGGCGGCCCGAGCAACTATGACACCACCATCTACATGACTTTCCGGTTGCGGACCCTTGGGGCCTTCGAGTTCGGCACCGACCCGGATGATTTCTAGCGATCGCCTCGCGGAGCACGAGGATTCCGCCGCGGGTTCGGGACCATGCCGCGCCGGCTGGCCGGAGCGATGCCCCTTTCACACCCGAGCCGATGGCCGAAAGCGCCGATTCGCCGAAAGCCCGCTGCAATACGTCCAGGAGCGAAACCCGTTGTTAGCCAATTCAGCCCCCCCCCATTTCGGACTCCCCCGGCGTACCAGATTCTTGCTCCTGATCCTCCTCCTGGGAACGGTGTCCGCCCTTCCCCTGCCGGCCTCCGCCGCCCAGCTGGTGGACCGGATCGTGGCGGTGGTCAACGACGACGTGATTACCGCCACGGAGCTGGACCAAGCCCTGCAGCAGTCCATTCAGCGGCTCCGCCAGCGCATGGGCCGCGAGAATCTGCCGTCGCGCGACGTGCTGCGGCGCCAGCTACTGGACCGCATGATCATCGACCGCATCCAGCTGCAGCGCGCCCGGGAGCGGGGCTTCCAGGTCTCTCCCCAGGAAGTGGATGACGCCATTTCCCGGATCGCCGGCCAGAACAACCTGTCCCCGTCCCGCTTCCGCCAGGCACTGCGCCAGCGCGGCGTGGATTACGGGGAATACCGGGAGCGCATCAAGGAGCAGATCCTGCGCAGCCGGCTGCGGGACCAAGCGGTACGCTCCAAGGTGCATGTCACCAAGGAGGAGGTGCGCAGCTACCTGGCCAGACAGGGCAAGGGCGGCGAGGGAAGCTACGAGTACAAGCTCCAGCACATCCTGGTGACGGTGCCCGAAGAGGCCTCCCCGCAGAAGACCGACCGGCTGCAGAACAAAACCGAAAAGCTGTTGGAGCGGATCAACGCTGGCGAGCAGTTCGGCAAGGTGGCCGCCGCCGAGTCGGACGGACAGAACGCCCTGGAAGGCGGGGAGCTGGGCTGGTTCAAGCCCGGCGAGCTGCCCGCGCCGGTGCTGGCCGAGCTGGAGGCGGTTGATCCCGGTCACCTCTCCCGGGTGGTCCGCACTCCGAGCGGCTTCCACATCTTCAAGGTCACCGACCGCCGTCCCATGAAATCCGCCCAGGAAACCCAGGTAAAGGCGCGCCATATCCTGCTGCGCACCGACTCCGGGCGCAGCGAATCCGAGGCGCGAAGCCTGGCCAACGAGCTGCTTCGGCAGGTCCGCAGTGGCGCCGCATCGTTCCCGGAGCTGGCCAGCCAGTTCTCGGACGGCCCCTCGGCCAAGCAGGGCGGCTCCCTCGGCTGGATCAGCCACGGCGAGATGGTGCAGCCCTTCGAGGAGCTCGTGTTCTCCCTGGACCCGGGCAGCTACGGCGGCCCCGTCCAGACCCAGTTCGGCATCCATATCGTCCAGGTGGTCGAGGAGCGCCAGAAGGCCATCGACCCCGAGGACAGCAAGAAATCGGCCCGCAACGCCCTGCGCACCCGCAAGACCCGTGAGCGCACGGACCAATGGCTCCGCCAGCTCCGGGCCCAGGCCTACGTAGACATCCGGCTGGATGAACAACAGGCCAAAACGGCCAACTAAACAGAAACGGAGAAGAAGGCTCGCCGCCAGGAAAGCCAAGCACGCAAAGGGAAACGGCAAAAGCATTATCGAGTGTGGGGAATGCGGCCTATGATGCGGTTTTCATGGGCACCAGACCGCACAATCCGCGGACACCCTAATTTCTTGTCTTCTTTTCCTTCGCGGTCTCGGCGTCCTTGGCGGTTCAATAACACCTATGCGACTAGACCTCTTCCTCAAGACCACCCGTCTGATCAAGCGCCGTCCCCTGGCGAAGGAGGCCGCAGAGGCCGGCTGCATCACGCGCAACGGCCGCGTCGCCAAGGCCGGCGACGAGATCAAGGCCGGTGACCGCCTCGTCATCGACCTCGCCAACCGGCACGTTGAGGTGGAAGTCCTCGACGAGCCGCCCAAGCAGGTCCGCAAGGACGAGGTGGACCGGTATATCCGCATTCTTTCCGCCGGAGAGGGGGAATCCGCGACATGACTAGCCTTCCTTTGGCTGTAACCCCCGGCGAGCCCGCCGGAATCGGGCCCGACCTGGTCCTGCAGACCGCCGCCGACGCCGCCTGGCCCGGCGGGCTCGTGGCGTTCGCCGACCCCGAGGCGCTGGCCCGCCGGGCAAGGGAGCTGGGGGTGATGGTCACCCTGCATGAATGGGCGCCCGGGGCGCCCCTACCCAGCTCGGGCCTGCCGGTGTATCCAGTCCCCCTCGCGCAGCCAGCAGAGGCGGGCCGGCCCGACGGGGCCAATGCCGCCGCCACTCTGGCGGCCCTGGACCGTGCGGTGGAGGCCGTCCTGGCGGGCCACTGCATGGGCCTGGTAACCGGCCCCCTGAGCAAGGCCGTGATCAGCGACGGGACTTCCCGGCCCTTCTCCGGTCACACGGAGTATCTGGCCGAGCGCGCCGGCGCCACGGGGCATCCGGTCATGATGCTCATCGGCGGCAACCTGCGGGTGGCCCTGGTCACCACCCATCTTCCGCTGCGCGCCGTTCCCGACGCCATCACGGGCGACAAGGTAATCCGGGTGGTGCGCACCACCGCGGAGGCGCTGATCGAGGACTTCGCCATCCCGGAGCCGCGGATCCTGGTCACCGGGCTGAACCCCCACGCCGGCGAGGGAGGCCACCTCGGCCATGAGGAACAGCAGATCATCGAGCCGGCCCTGGAGCGCATCCGCCAGGAGCTCGGCGACCGGGCGCACGTGGAGGGTCCGGTGCCCGGGGATACCGCCTTCACCCCGCGCTGCCTGCGCGAGGCTGACACGGTGATCTGCATGTACCATGACCAGGGCCTGGCGCCCCTGAAGCAGCAGGCCTTCGGTGGCGCGGTGAACGTCTCCCTGGGCCTGCCCTTCGTCCGCACCTCCGTGGATCACGGCACGGCCTTCGATCTGGCGGCCAGCGGCAACGCGGGCGGAGGCAGCTTCCGCGAGGCCATCGCCCTGGCGCGCACCCTGGCGGCCAACCGCGCCCGGGCCACGGTCTGAAACGGCAAGACACCGAAGCGCCAAGGGCACCAAGAACGACAAAACGGCCTTTTCGCGGATATCCTGGCGATAAGGAAATTCCACAAAAGGCCTTCCAACCGCCGACCCGCATTACCCCTGGATCGGACTTTGTGCCTTTTGTTTTTTCTTGGCGCCCTTGGCGGCCAAAGACCTTTCGCCCCGGACCTGGCATGCAAAAGCACCGCCCCCGCAAGCGCTTCGGCCAGAATTTCCTGCATGACGGGAACATCGCCGGAAAGATAGTCGCAGCCCTGGACCCGGGCGCGGACGACCGCGTGGTGGAGATCGGCCCCGGCCAGGGCGCCCTCACCCGGCTGCTGCTGGCGCAGCTGGACCGCCTGGACGCCATCGAGCTGGATCGGGACCTCATCCCGGGCCTGGCAGGGCTCCCCGGAGCGGAGCGCCTCCATGTCCACGAGGCCGACGCCCTGGACTTCGACTTCGCCGGCCTGGCGGCGGAGCGCGGCGGGCCCTTGCGCGTGGCGGGCAACCTCCCGTACAACATATCCACGCCGCTGCTTTTCCACCTCCTGGCCCATCCGGACGCCATCCGGGACATGTTCTTCATGCTGCAGAGGGAGGTTGTCGACCGTCTGGCGGCGGCGCCGGGAACGAAAACCTACGGGCGCCTCTCCGTCATGGCCCAGGTGGACTGCGCGGTTACCCCTTTATTTCGGGTGCCACCGGGTGCATTCTATCCCGTACCGCAGGTGGAATCGGCGGTTGTGCACCTCCGCCTGCGGCCGGGGAACGCCCCTCGGGATCGAGCCCGGTTTGAGGAAGTGGTGGCTCGCGCCTTCCAGGCCCGGCGCAAGACCCTGCGTAACGCGCTCCGCGGCCTGTGCGACCCCTCCTGCCTTGAAGCAGCGGCCATTGATCCCCATATACGGGCGGAAATGCTGACGGTGGATGACTTCATTCGCCTGGCCGACCAGGCCGCCGGCGCGGGTGGCCCGGAAGCGACAGCGGAATCTTGAACCGACCCCATGGTCCAAACGAAGGGCTCCTTGATGCAGGTAGGGAGTTAAGCGATGAGCACCGAGGACCCCTTGACCCATAACCCGGTCGAGCCCGAGGAAGAGGTAGAGGTCCGCCGACCCTCCCTTTACAAGGTGCTCCTCCTCAATGACGATTTCACCCCGATGGAATTCGTGGTGGAAGTGCTGCAACGATTCTTCGGCAAGGACCGCGAGACGGCCACCCGGATCATGTTGCAGGTGCACCATCACGGGAAGGGTGTCTGCGGGGTTTACCCCTACGACATCGCCGAGACCAAAGTGAATCAGGTGGTGGATTACGCCCGCAGTAACGAGCATCCCCTCCAGTGCACGATGGAAAAGGAATAGGCTGCGATGATAAGCGACGAGCTCGAATTTACGCTCAACCGAGCTTTCCAGGAGGCACACAAACGCGGCCACGAGCTAATGACCGTGGAGCATCTCCTGTATGCGCTGCTGGAGAACCCCTCCGCGGCGGAGCTTCTGCGTGCCTGTGCCGTAGAGATCCCGGCACTGGAGCGCAAGCTCGACCAGTTCCTGGATGAGTCCGTCCCCTCGGGGAGCGGCAATCCGGCGGAAACCCGGCCCACCAACGGCTTCCAGCGGGTGATTCAGCGCGCTGTGCACCACGCCCAGAGCGCCGGCCTCCGCGAGGTCACCGGCAACCGGGTACTGGTAGCCATCTTCTCCGAAAAGGACAGCTTCGCGGCCTATTTTCTGCAGCAGGCCGGGCTCACGCGGATGGACGCCGTGAACTACATCAGCCACGGCATTACCAAGACCAAGAGCAGCGAGTCCGAGTCCGAGGAGAGCCAGAGCAGCGAGGAGGGCGACGAGAAGTCCCGCGGCGGCAGCCCGCTGGAGCGCTTCGCCACCAACCTCAACGAGAAGGCGAGCGCCGGCAAGATCGACCCCGTCATCGGCCGCGAATCGGAAATCGCCCGCACCAGCCAGATCCTATGCCGCCGGCGCAAGAACAACCCGCTGTTCGTGGGCGAGCCCGGCGTGGGCAAGACCGCCATCGCCGAGGGCCTGGCCCTCAAGATCACCGAGGGCGAGGTGCCGGTGCTGCTCGAGGACGCGGTGGTCTACGCCCTTGACATCGGCGCCCTGCTGGCCGGCACCAAGTACCGCGGCGACTTCGAGGAGCGGCTCAAGGCGGTGCTCAAGGCGCTCAAGAAGCAGCCTCACGCCATCCTGTTCATCGACGAGATCCACACCGTGATCGGCGCGGGCGCGGCGAGCGGGGGCACCATGGATGCCTCCAACCTGCTCAAGCCGGCACTGGCCTCCGGTGAGCTCAAGTGCATCGGCTCCACCACCTACGAGGAATACCGCAACTACTTCGAGAAGGACCGGGCCCTGTCCCGACGCTTCCAGAAGATCGACGTGGAGGAGCCCTCCGTCGACGAGACCATCTCCATCCTGGAGGGACTCAAGGGGCGGTACGAGAAGCACCACCAGGTGCGCTACACCAAGCCGGCCCTGCACGAGGCCGCCGAGCTGTCGCACCGCTACCTGCACGGCCGGTACCTCCCCGACAAGGCCATCGACCTTATCGACGAGGTGGGGGCGGCCATGCGGCTGCGGCCCAAGACCAAGCAGCGCAAGACCGTGGGTCCCAAGGACGTGGAGGAGGTGCTTGCCAAGATGGCCCGGATCCCCTCCAAGAGCGTCTCCCGGGACGATCGCGAGGCCCTGAAGAACCTGGACCGCGACCTCAAGCTGGCGGTGTTCGGCCAGGACGAGGCCATCAGCCAGGTCTCCACGGCAATCAAGCTTTCCCGGTCCGGGCTGCGCGAGCCCGAGAAGCCCATCGGCTCCTTCCTGTTCGCCGGTCCCACCGGCGTGGGCAAGACCGAGGTGAGTCGCCAGCTCGCGGCCACCATGGGTCTGGAGCTGATCCGCTTCGACATGAGCGAGTACATGGAGGCGCATACCGTCTCCCGGCTCATCGGCGCGCCTCCGGGCTACGTGGGCTTCGACCAGGGCGGGCTGCTCACCGAGGCGGTGAACCGCAACCCGCACTCCGTGGTGCTGCTCGACGAGATCGAGAAGGCCCATCCGGACCTGTACAACGTCCTGCTGCAGATCATGGACTACGGCAAGCTCACCGATAACAACGGCCGCCAAGCGGACTTCCGCAACGTGGTGCTGATCATGACCACCAATGCGGGCGCCGAGGCCATGAGCAAGAAGTCCGTGGGCTTCATCGAGTCCTCCACCGAGAGCGCCGGCTCGGATGCCATCCACCGCACCTTCTCGCCGGAGTTCCGCAACCGGCTCGACGCCACGGTGTTCTTCCAGCCGCTCGCCCGCGAGGTCATCGCCCAGGTGGTGGACAAGTTCGTCAGCCAGCTCGAGCAGCAGCTGTCCGAGCAGGGCGTGGAGATCGAGGTGGACGAGGCGGCCCGCGACTGGCTGGCCGAGCGGGGCTACGATCCCTCCATGGGTGCCCGCCCCATGGGCCGGGTCATCCAGGAGCAGATCAAGAAGCCCCTGGCCGACGAGCTGCTGTTCGGCAAGCTGGCCAACGGCGGCAAGGTCACCGTCGGCCTGGAAGGGGACACGCTTACCTTCTCCTTCCCCGAAACGCACGAGCCCACCGAGCCGATCGAGGCTTAAGGCAGCCAACGTTACTGGGGCGGGTCCGGGAATTCCGGGCCCGCCTTTTTTCCGTCCGGCAACCCCTGTTTCCAGAGGGAGGGACCCGTGTACCTCCTGGATGCCAACGATCCCTTCCCAACCTTCCCCGATCCCCAATACGCGGCGAGTCCCGAAGGCATCGTGGCCATCGGGGGGGACCTGGGCGTAGCGCGTCTCCTCCAGGCCTACCGCCAGGGCATCTTTCCCTGGTACAACGAATACGAGCCGATCCTCTGGTGGAGCCCCGATCCCCGTCTCGTGCTCTACCCGGAATGGCTGCACGTGGGTCGCAGCCTCCGCAAGTCCATGCGCCGGAGTCCACTCACCCTGACCTTCGACCAGGATTTCGCGGGGGTACTACAAGGGTGCGCGGAACCGCGGGGAACCACCCCGGAGACGGCGGGGACCTGGCTGAGCCCGGAGATGATCGCGGCCTACGAGCGGCTATACGCCCACGGGCTGGCCCACTCGACCGAGGCGTGGGACCCGGAAGGGCGGCTGGTGGGGGGGCTCTACGGTGTTGCGCTGGGGCGGGCCTTCTTCGGCGAATCCATGTTCACCCGGGTCAGCGACGCCTCCAAGGTCGCCTTCGTCCATACCATTCGCGCCCTGGGGGAGGCCGGCTACCGGCTCATCGACTGCCAAGTCTATTCCGACCATCTGGCGCAATTCGGCGCCCGCGAGGTGGCGCGCTCCCGCTTTCTCGCCGAGCTCGACCGCGCCCTGGCAGGCCCGGAGCCCGCGGGGCCCTGGCCGGAGCCCCGGCGAAAGGCCCCGATTTCCTCCGCGCGGCCCTGAAACGGCACGGGGCGGAGCGGCTTCCGCGCAAGCTCAGCGACAGGCCCCCGGCTTGTCCTGACCGGCCGCCCGGTGCAGTGCGGTTAGACGGGCGGTTACCGAGCCGATGGCGATCTCCGACTCCATGCGCACGGGGATATGACGCCGGTCGTCGGTGAACCAGACCCAGAGCTTGCCCTTCCGGGAGAAGACCCCATCCGTCTTGAGGCGGGGCCGCACCTTGACGGTGGGCGTGTCCTCTCCGAAAACCGTATCCAGACGCTCCCGGCCCACCACGTCCACCACCAGGTCATAGCTTTGCTCGTCGTCGAACACGGGAATGCGGATCTTCTGACCGTCCTCCAGGGCCCGCCTACGGGTGGCGTACAGGGCCGTTAGCACGTCGACGGTAGCGGACTCCACCGGGAAATAGTCGGTCTTTCCGGTGCGCAGGTCCTTGGTATGCACGAGCCCACCGTCGCCGAAGCGGAGGGCCTTCTTTTCCCGGTCATCGCCCTCCCGGCGAATGATCCGATAGGAATGGGCCCGCAGTCCGTCCCCCGTGAGCCGCGTACGGGCCAGGATCTTGTCCCGAACCTTGTGGAATACGTCCAGAGCCTGATTCGTGCAGGCCTTGATCTTGAACCGGGCCCGATCCGGCTCCGGCTGGCGGGCCTGTATGACGGCCCGCCCCGCGGGCACCACGGTCCAGGCCACCTTGAAGTGCAGGCGCTCGAAGCGGCCGTTCCAGCCGTAATTGGACTCGTCGGCCACCATCCCGCAACCGGGATAGACAATGGCACCCAGCAGGAAGGCGGCTGTGCAAAGGGGTCGAGAAAAAACCGTATATATTTTATGGTTGATTGGCCACGGCTTCCCGCCTACCCCGCGCCTCAGGTCTGGGATCGCGCCCATGGAAAATATCCCCCCTCCGTTGAAAGAACCCTATATGCCCCATACGTCCGTTCAAGACCGCACCTCCCGAATCCCCGATCTGATCCGGAACTTTCGGCTGGAGGACCTGCTGACCACCCGGCATCACTCCCGCGATTTCACCTTCTACCGCTCGGATTACCTGCTGGTGCGCGTCAAGCTGCTGGCACTGCTGTTCGGCATCGCCACCCCCCTGTGGCTGCCCGTGGATATGTGGCTGCTGCCCGCGCAAAATCTCACGGAGATGACCTGGCTGCGCGCCATCACGGGCATCCTGTTCCTGCTCCTGGCCTTCCTCGGCACCCCACGCCGCAGCCTGGGCCGGGCCCGGGGGGCCCTGTTCGCCCTGATCGCGATTCCTGCCGTCTTCTATCTGGGCTCCCGGATCATACTGGGTCCCGAGGAAATGCAGGGTGCCCTGGTAGGGTATACGTTCCTGCCCTTTGTCCTCATCGGCGGGGGGGCGCTGTTTCCCCTGACATTCGCCGAAAGCGCCGTCATGATGGCGGTGGTCTACCTGGCGGTATTCACCACCGGCTGGTTCTTCGAGACCTGGATGACCCTCCCCTTCCTGGGGACCGTGTGGCTCATGGCGCTGCTCTCGGGAATCGCCCTGTGGGCACAATCGGCACAGCTGCACATGCTCCTGGGGCTATACCGCCAAGCCACCCGGGATCCCCTCACCGGCATGTTCAATCGGCGGGCCCTGTTCCAGCAGGCGCGGGCGGAGCTTGCGCGCGCCCGCCGGCACGACCGGCCGGTTTCCATGCTGCTCCTGGACATCGACCGGTTCAAACGCATCAATGACCAGCAGGGCCACCCGGTTGGAGACGCCGTACTGCGCCACCTGGCAGGCATCCTGCAGCGGGAGACGCGAACCGAGGACCTGCTCGGGCGTTACGGCGGCGAAGAGTTCATGGTACTCGCCACGGATTCGGATGCTGCGGGAGCGGCGGCCCTAGCCGAACGGATACGCGCCGCCGTGGCCCGGGATCCGGCGCCGGCGCCGGAAGGTCCGCTGACCTACACGGTCAGCATCGGGGTGGGCACGGGCCTCGCGGGAGACTCCCTGGAGGACTTACTGAAACGGGCCGACGAGGCGCTGCTGGAGGCCAAGGAGTGCGGCCGGGACCGGGTGGTCTCCCAAGCCACCCCGGGGAGCATGCTCGAAACGGCCTCCCTTTGAGCCGGCAGGCTTTCCCCGCCCGCGGGGAACGGTTAGCCTAGACCATTCACGGATTTGCGGAATCTTCGGAGCGGGAGCGTGGCAAGCGGAGCGGAACAGGCCCCCCTGAATTTCTCACAGCGGGCTGCAGCCCTGATCAGCCTGGGCGCCCTGCTGGTGGGGGCGTACTGGGTTCTGCGGCCTTTCATCGTTCCCATCCTGTGGGCGGCCATCCTGGTCTACGCCACCTCCCCCCTCTATCGGCAGCTGGCGAAGCGTTTCCCCAACCGGCCGATCATCAACAGTCTGGTGATGACCCTGGGCATGATCCTGCTGCTGTTCGGTCCGGTGGTGCTCATCAGCCTTTCCCTGGCCGCCGAGTCCGCCACCGCCATGCAGGCCCTGAAGAACTTCTCCGAGCAGAACCACACGCCCCTGCTGGAATTCCTCGTGGGCATCCCCCTGGTGGGGCCGACGGTGGCCGCCAAGCTCCAGACCCTGATCCATAACCCCGAAGTCCTCCAGGAGAACCTGCTCCAATGGGCCCAGCGGTCCACGGGCATGATCCGGGAATGGGCCGGCGAGATCGCCAAGAACATCGTAAAGCTGGGCATAGCCCTGCTCACGGTGTTCTTCCTCTATCTGCACGGCGACGCGCTGGTGGAGCAGACCCGCCGCGCCGGGGTGCGCATCGGCTTCGACCGGCTCTGGGGCTACCTGCCGGCGGTGACGCAGACCCTCAACGCGGTGCTTTTCGGCCTCATCCTCACCGCCCTGGCACAAGGACTCCTGGCGGGGATCGCCTACGCGGTGGTGGGCCTGCCGGTCCCCGCCTTGCTGGGAACCGCCACCGCCCTGCTGGCGCTGATTCCCTTCGGCGCCCCTATTGTCTGGGTTCCGGCGAGCGTTCTCCTGGTCGGGCAGGGCCACTGGGTGGCGGGCATCGGGCTGCTGCTGTGGGGGATGCTGGTGGTGAGCTGGGTGGACAACCTGGTCCGGCCCATGGTTATTTCCGCCTCCACCCGGATTCCGTTCCTGCTGGTGTTCTTCGGGGTAATCGGTGGAGGCCTGGCCTTCGGGCTCATCGGCCTGTTCATCGGCCCCATCATCCTGTCCGTATTGATGACCGTATGGCGAGAATGGACCGAAGCCCCCCAATGACCTTCCGCGCGCTCGCCGGACTCCTCCTCCTCCTGATGGCGGCCTTCTGGGCCGCTCCGGCGCGGTCGGCACCGGAGATCCAGGGGGTCTACAGCCTCAAGCTCGGCCAGACCCGGGACGAGGCCAAACGGGCCCTGTCCGAGGACGAGCACTTTCGTCGCATTGCCGCCCGCTTTTTCCAGGGCTTTCCGCTCTACGAGGTGACCCTGGGCGGCTACCAGCTCTACGTCCACCCGCGTTTCCAGGACGGGAAACTGGTGGAGATCGCCCTGCAATTCCGCGATCAGGCCTCGCCCAATGACGTGGGCCCGGTGATCCACGACCAGCTGCGGTTCGCTCTCGACACCCTGCAAACACGCTTCGGCGAGCCGGACCGGACCTTTCTGGAGATCGAAGAAATCGGGCCACGGGACTTCGAGAACGACGAGCGGGTGGTGACCCATCAATGGTCCCGGAAAAACCGGGTGGCCCAGCTTCTGCTCTGGCAGGAGGGCTTCACCTACGGCGCCGAGATCGTGCTCGCCGAGGAGCACGCCCGCGAGCCGCAGCGCTCCCCCGCCGAGGCCTTCTAGGAGCCACCGGCCTCCCGCCGCGCCCCTCGCCGTGGTCCCCCTACCCGGAGGCGGTCATGCCCCTACCGGCAACCATCCTTTGCGGCACCCTGCTACGACGGGTCTGGCGCTTCGTGGCCCTGTTCGCCCTGCCCCTGCTTGCCGGAGTCGCCAGCTCGGAGCCCCAGACCTCGCGGGCCCCGGAATTCCCCGACCGGCTGCCCTGGCTCAATGTGGAGCACCCCCTGACCCTGCAGGACCTGCGCGGGAAGGTGGTGCTCCTCGATTTCTGGGCCTACGGCTGCATCAACTGCCTCTACGTGCTCGCCGATATCGAGCGCCTGAAGGCGGAATACGGCGACAAACCCTGAAGGATCCGCGGCCCGGAAGCTCGATCTGGAGGCCATGCAGGTGGCCACCCTGATCGGTGAAGGCCTGTTCACCTTCGGCGACCGGGACGGGCCCTTCCCCGTGGCAGGCCTCCAGCACGTGCTGGGAATCGCCCCCTGGCGCCCGGACCTCCTGGCCATCGCGGACACCTACAACCACCGGATCATGCGCTACGACCCGGAGGCACGGACCCTTGAGCCCTGGCCGCTGCGCCGCTAAGGGTGCACCCTCGGTTACGTACGGGAACTATGTCGCGAGGTTCGGGGTTTTCCCTTATAGTAAGCGCTAACTTGTTACCGAGACGGGTCCTTCCATGCTGCCCCCCAATCCCGACCGGGAGGGCACCGTGGGGCGCCCGCCAGGAGGTTACCGATGCGCTGGCTGTTCGGCATCCTGTTGCTGACCTTTTCCCTGCCGAGCGGAGCCTACATCGCCGATAGCGAACCGCTCGAGCCCCGGCCCGCCTCTCAGGAGAAGCCCTGTAAGGCCCTGGGGAACCTCTACAAGCACATCGCCCAGTACCGGGACGAGGGCCGGGTCCCGCTGGCCACCCTGCTCAAGCTGGGCATGGACACGGTGGTGGGCATCATGGTCACGGACGTCATACGCACCGTCTACCGGGCCGAGCGGATCCCGCCGGAGACCTGGCCGTCCACGGTTATGGCCACCTGCAGGGGTCAGGACCGCGCAGGCACCCGGCAGGCAGAGCGGTAGGCCCCTTGCCGCCTCAGGGTGTTAGTGTGGCCCCGAGGTTTTCCAGGACCCGACGTCCGGTCCGGAAATCCCGGCTCCGGACGATGGCCACCCGGCCGTTGGCCGGACGGCCGTCGGCGTCCAGGTCCATGGCCACGCTGACTCCTCCCTCGGCCAGATCCTGCGCCCGGCTGAGCTCCAGCCCCAGCCGTTCGCCCCGCCGGGTAAACAGGGAAAAGAGGAAACCGCCGGGCGGCGGTCCCGGATCCCGCCAGACCCCCTCATCCGCCAGTGCCACCCAGGCAGGGACGAAGCCCGGGCCGTAGAAGTCGAAGAAGCCGTTGGAGCCGCGCAGATGGGCTTCGATGATGGTGGCCCCGATCAGCTCGAAGTTGCAGATCCCCGTATACCCGGGTAGGTTGGCGGCCACCCACTCGGACAGGACCCGCTCGTTCTCCGGTCGCGGCACGCCGATCTGCCAGTAGACCGGGCGGCCGTCCACCCACTCGTCCCCGGCGACGGTGTGCGCGAACCACAGCACCTCCCCCTCCCGCACCAGGCAGTCCGTGCTGCTCTGCTCCCCTTCCAGGTACCGGCACCAAAAGGTGCCCGGGGCATGCGCCATGCTACCCGCCTGGACCTTGTGCGCGCCGACGGCCATGCCGGCCAGGTTGGTGATGGGCCGCACGAATACCGGCTCCGTAGGCTTCAGGCCCATCTCAGGTGGCTCCACGCCGGCCGGGGCGGCGACCAGCCCCTGCGACAGGGCCAGATCTAGCTTGTTATAGAGCCAGCGGTGCGCCGGATTGAGGCGCCAGGCCGCCTCGTCGCTCACGCCGAGATCCGCCAACGGCTCGGCGGCCTCGAAAATGAAGCGGCGCTCCGGCGCAACCCCGTGGAAAGGCATCCTTCATTCCCCCATTGCGTACGGTTCCGCAGCTTCCCCGAGCGCCAGGGCGCACAGCCCGGACTTGAAGGGCGGGAAGCCACTGATGGGGTCGAGGTGGAGGTGGTCGGTGAGCTGGTTCACGTCCGCCTTGGACCAGCCGTGGAAGCAATGCACGACACCCGGCTTCACCGCATCCGTCACCTCGGCCGTGAACGTGACGGCCCCGCGCGGCGTGCGCACCACCACATCCGCGCCGTCCCGAATGCCCTGCGCATCGGCATCCCAGGGATGGATCTGCGCCCGCGGCACGGGATCCTTTGCGGCCAGCCCGGGAAAGCGCTGCTGCTGGGAGTGGGTGTAGTACTTGCTTCGGCCGCCGCTGGTGAGGACGAAGGGGTAGTCCTCCGCCAGCGCGGGACTGGCCAAGGGGCTCTCCGCCGGCTCGCGGTAGACCGGCAGGCCATCATAGCCCGCCCCGCGCAGCTCTTGGGAGTCGAATTCGATGCGGCCGCTCGCAGTGGGAAAGCCCCGCAGCTCGTAGAGCCGCTCGCCTGCGAAGCCTTCCTCTTCGAGCACATCGGAGAAGACCATGGCCCCGTCCGGGTCCTCGTAGGCCCGCCGGCGCACCTCCTCGGTCAGCCCCTCCGCCGCCTCCGCCCAGGAAGCGGCCAGGTCGCCGTGCCAGAACCGCTCCGGCATGCCCAGCCGGACGCCCAGATCCAAGGCGATCCGGGCATCGGGCCGCGCCTCGCCGCGCGGCGCCAGAACCGCCTGACGGTACCGGACCTCGCCCCGGAACTGACAGCCGGGATACGCCACCAGCGCCTCCCGCTCCAGGTTGGTGGCCGCCGGCAGGACGATATCCGCCCGCTTCGCGGTCTCGGTCAGGAAGAAATCAGAACAGGCGAAGAAATCCAGGGCCTCCAGGGCCGCCAGCATGCGCCGACTGTTGGGCCACATGGAGGCGTTGATACCGATGGCGAAGAGTGCCTGGATGGGCTGGGGCTGCCCGGTAAGGATAGCGTCGGGGAGCAGCATGCTCTGCCCCGCCGGCCAGTACCGGGTCCAGACGGGGAACCGCTCTTCGCCGAGGCGCGGCGGCAGCTCCCCGATGGTCTCCCGGAACAGGTCGATGGGCTTGGGCCGCACCTTGTCCAGGAAGAAGCGGTTGCCGCCGGGTATGTCCAGATTACCGGTTACGGCGGGCAGCAGGACGATGGCCCGGTGATTCTGGAAGCCGTTGCTGTGCTGCACGGTAGCGGTAGGCGACAGGGCGATCTGTGCCGGACCGGAGGTGGCGTAGAGCTCCGCCGCCCGGCGGATGGCGTCGGCATCCACCCCACAGATGCGGGATACGTGCTCCGGCGAAAAGGCTCGGGCGTAATCCCTGAGGCTGTTCCAGCCCAGGGCCCAGCGCTTGAGGAAGGCCTCGTCCGCCCAGCCGTTCTCGAAGATCACGTTGTGAAAGGCCAGGGCCAGGGCGCCGTCGGTGCCGGGGCGGATCTGCAGGTGGATGTCGGCGGCCTCGGCGGTCTCGGTGCGCCGGGGGTCCACCACCACCATGGCGCGCCCCGCCTTGGACCGGGCCGCGTGGTGGTCCTCGAAAGGCACCACCGAAGCGGGCGGATTGGTGGACCACACCAGCAGGCAGCGGGTTTCCTCCGCCTCCAGGAGGCTGGCCGACTTGAGGCGGTAGCCGAGGGTCAGCTTCTCCGCCGCCAGCGTGGCCGAGAAGCAGCACCCCGACTCGGTGAGGTAGTTGGGCGAGCCGAAGGCGTGGGCCAGGCGCTGGAGCTGGGGACGGGCTTCCTTGGTGTAGCCGGCGAAGAAGGCCGCCTGCTCGGCGCCGTGCGTCTCCCGGATTTCCGAGAGGCGTCCGGCAATGGTGTCCAGGGCCTCGTCCCAGGAGATACGCTCGAAGCGGCCGCTGCCCTTGGGGCCCACCCGCTTGAGCGGATGGAGCAGCCGCTCCGGATGGTATTCCCGCTCCAGCTGAGCCGTGCCGCGGGGACAGTTCGGTCCCTTCAGGTCCACGGCCTGCCCCGCCCGGTTCAGGGCCACGTCGAAGGCGCAGTTGGCGTCGCATTCGTAGCAGGTGGTGCGCTTCCAGGTGGTTCCTTCCGCCCCCATGCATGCCCTTTCATTTATGCCGATATGCCCCTTATCGGGGGTCGTTGCCGAATTCCCGAGCCAAAAAAGCGAATATTCTGGCATATCCATCCGGGACGGACCGAAGAAAAGGCACGCGCGGTTCGCATTCGGGCGCCGTTCTCACCCCCGGTCCGGTTCACGGAGCCAAAGGCGCCGGCCGAACCAGAGGCCGAACAGGGGACCGACCGCCAGGGGAAGCAGCAGGAGGGCCGGGGGAAGCAGAAAACGTGCGGCGGCCAGGAGGCTCAGGCTGGCAATAGTGACGGCGAAGCCGATGGAGTTGGCGAGGGTCAGGGCCGACCCCACGAGCTCCCGGGGCGCGTAGCGGGCATTCAGCGCGGAGAACTGCGGCGAGTCCCCGGCCACGGTCACGCCCCAGACCAACAGGAAAGCGACCAGGACGCCGGCCGGCGCGCCGAACAGCAGGGGCGACGCCAGACAGCACAGGCCGGATACGGAGAGCTGGCCCAGGGCCACCGGTCCGCTGCCCAGCCGTGCCGCCACGGCACCGCCCCCGGCACAGCCCAGCGCCCCTGCGGCGATGACACCGAAGCTCGCCAGCCCTACCGCTTGTCCCGGCAGGCCGTGCGCCGCCAGCCAGACCGGCACGAAGGCCCAGAAGGCATACAGCTCCCACATGTGCCCGAAGTAGCCGAGCACCGCGGCGCGGAACCCGGGGTGCCGGAATGCCCGCAGCACCCCGCCGAATCGCACCGGCCCGCCCCGGGCGGTATGGGGCCCCTCCGGGACCCGCCACACCAGCAGCCCGCCGGCGGTAGCCGCCAGGGAGGAAACGAGCAGCACCATCCGCCAGTCCCAGCTCCCGCCCAGGGCACCGACCAGATGGGGCGCCGCGGTGCCCAGCACCAGGGCCGCCACCAGGAACCCCAGGGCCCGCCCCAGCCCGCCCCGGTACCAGCCGGCGGCGATCTTCATGCCTAGCGGATAGACCCCGGCCAGGAAGAATCCGGTGAGGAACCGCGCCGCGAGCACGGCCTCCAGCATGCCCGGGAAGCCCGCTACGGAAAGGTTGGAAGCGGCGGCGGCCAGCGCCGACCCCAGGAACACGTTGGCCGGATGGAAGCGGTCAGCCACACCCAGGAGGGCGAAAACCAGGGTTCCGCTGATGAAGCCGAGCTGCACCGCCGTGGTCACCAGGCCCTCGCCACCCTCCATGCCCCAGCGGCTCTGCAGCTCGGGCATGACCGCGTTGGCGGCGAACCACACGGAGGTGGCCAGCACCTGGCCGAGGACGATGGCGGGAAGCACCCAGGGGGGCACCTCCACGTCGGCGGAGGCCTCCGGCCGACGCTGCGCGGAGGAATCTGCTTCGGGCATGCTGCGCTCCGTTCCGCATCGGGGTCGTTTCCGGTTCCGGAATGATACCCTCTGCTCCTCCCCGAGGAGACGGAGCGAGGCGTGTCCCACTATGACGTGATCATCATCGGCGCCGGCGCCGCCGGGCTCATGTGCGCCGCCACCGCCGGCCAGCGCGGCCGGCGGGTACTGGTTGTTGACCACGCCAACAAGGTGGGCAAGAAGATTCTCATGTCCGGAGGCGGCCGCTGCAACTTCACCAACCTCCACACCGGCCCCGAGCATTTCCGCTCCGCCAACCCCCATTTCATGAAATCGGCCCTGGCCCGCTACACCCAGTGGGACTTCATCGCCCTGGTGGAACGGCACGGCATCCCCTACCACGAGAAGAAGGACGGCCAGCTCTTCTGCGACCGCAAGGCCAGGGATATCGTCGGCTTGCTGCTGGCGGAATGCCGGGAAGGGGGCGTGGAGGTCCGGACCAAGTGCCCGGTGACGAATCTGGAGGTGGACGCACCGCACCGGATCACCACCGGCCTGGGCCCATTCACCTGCGACGCTCTGGTGATCGCCACCGGGGGCCTGTCCATTCCCCGCATGGGGGCCACGGGCTTCGGCCTGGAGCTTGCGGAGCGATTGGGCCTGCGGGTCCTGCCCACCCGGGCCGCGCTGGTGCCCTTCACCCTGCCCGACAAGCTGCTCGGGAAGCTCGCGGACCTGGCCGGGATCTCGGTGGCCGTGGAAGCGCGCTGCGGCGGCGCGAGCTTCCGGGAGGCGGCCCTGTTCACCCACCGCGGACTCTCCGGACCCGCCATGCTCCAGGCCTCCACCTACTGGGAGCCCGGCGAAGCAGTTACCCTCGATCTCCTCCCCGGGCTGGACCTGCGGGAAACCGTGGAGGCCGCCCGCCGCAACCATCCCCATCTCCACCTCAAGAACCTCCTCGGCGACTTTCTCCCCAAACGGGTGGCGCAGCGCTGGTGCGCGCACTGGGTCCCGGACAAGCCCCTGGCCCGGCTCAGCGAATCGGACCTGGAGAAGGCCGAGGAGCGGCTGCACCGGTGGACCTTCAAGCCATCGGGCACGGAGGGCTACGCGACGGCCGAGGTCACCCTCCGCGGCGTGGACACGGCCGAGCTGTCCTCCAAGACCCTGGAGACCAAGCGCCATCCCGGTCTGTACTTCATCGGAGAGGTGGTGGACGTCACCGGCCACCTGGGTGGACACAACTTCCAGTGGGCCTGGGCCTCCGGCCACGCGGCGGGGACAGCAGTCTAGCCGGGGAAGCCCGGAACAGCGACGAATTGTTAACGAGAACAATTCCCGTTTATAATTACTCGTCGCGCCCCCCCACGGTCCCCGATCGGACCGTGCCGGCCGCCCTTTCTCCCGACCGCTACGGATGCCGTCCTATGCGCTTGAATCGTCGCCTGTGGCTCCTGGTCCATGGCTGGCTTTCCCTGCCGATCTGGCTGCTTTTCTGCTTTATCTGCCTCACCGGCACGCTGGCGGTGATGAGCCACGAGATCACCTGGCTGGCCAATCCCGAGGCCCGGGCCCTCAACCCCGGCGACGCGCCGGCGAAGCCCATTCCGGAGCTGGTGGAAGCGGTCCGGCGGGAAGTGCCCGATGCGGAGATCGCCCGGGTGATGACCCTCGAGCCCTACCTGATCACCGCGATCAAGTTCAGCAGCCCCGACAGCCCGCACAACCTGGCCTACGTGAACCAATACACCGGGGCGGTCCAGGAGCTCGGCTCGGGGATCACCTTCATCGAATTCATGCGCTCCCTGCACGGCTGGCTGCTTTTCCCCTGGCAGAACAGCTACAGCATCGGCTATTACCTGGTGGGGGCCATGTCCCTGGTAGTCCTGGGCGCTTTGATCACCGGTCCGGTGATCTACAAACGCTTCTGGCGCGCCCTGACCCAGCCCAGGGTCCGGACCGACCGGGGCAGCCGCGCATTTCTCGGCGATCTGCACCGCCTCGGCGGGGTGTGGTCGCTCTGGTTCCTGCTGGTGATGGGGCTGACGGGGCTGTGGTACCTGACCCAGGGAATCCTGTGGCACAACGGCATCTCGGCGTGGGAGCGCCCCGAGCCGGTGGCGCTGGCTGACGTGCCGAAGACCGACCACCAGCCTCCTGAGCACATTTCCGTCGCCCGGGCCCTCGCCGCGGCCCGGCAGGCGCATCCCGGGATCGAGCCCACCTGGGTCGCGTTCCCGGAGCACAACCGGGGGCATTTCGACGTCGCGGGCTCCGGCCCCGGTTTCCTCTACGATGACTTCGCCTATCGCGCCTTCATCAGCCCGTGGACCGGTACGGTGGCGCAGAGCCGTCAGCCGGCCGGGATGGGACCGATGCAGACCATCGCCCACATCGCGGACCCGCTGCATTACGGCACCCTGGGCGGTCTCTGGACGAAGATCGTCTGGTTCGTGTTCGGCCTGCTGCTCACCGGCATGTCCATCACCGGCTTCCTGATCTGGACCAGGCGGACGGCGGTAGCGACGCGCGACGTGTCCAAGGACCGGACCCGGCGTGGCAGCGAGGCCGGGCCGACAGCTTCCATGGACCTGGAGGACGCCCGCACATGACCAAGCACCGGCAACCCGCGCGCTGGAAGTACCTCATCAACGGCCTGGTACTGCTCGCCCCGGTATGGTTCCTGTATGACAGGTTGACCCCCGCCCCCCTCCCGGCGCCCTGGCCGGAGCACCGGGCGGGTCCAGTGACCGCCGCGCCGCGGCCCCTGGATGACGGTCCCCCCCATCGCCACGACGGCATGTTCGTTAAGGACTTCAGGGTGCGTCTGTGCGAGGGCTGCGCGGCACGGATCCGTAGCGCCCATCTGCGCGCGGCCCCGGCCCCGCCCACGATTCCGGCGGACGCCGCCGGTGTCCTGCACGGTCACGGCGCCGCCCGGCACGTCCACGCCCCCTACCCGCCGCAGCCGGGCGCCGACGACCGCCTCTGGCTGACCGTCCAGACCTGGGACGGCGAGGTCCATCACGCGTCCTGGCCTTTGCCCGAACGGCCCTAGCGGCCCATCCTTCGGATGCCTCCCATCTGTCACCATCGGGCCTTGCCCCACCTCACGGACCTCTCCGGAAAACCCTGAAAAGAATTCCCGCCACGGCGCGCAAAAGCGCCCTAAGAGATGTTCTCCGCGAAACCGGTCAACCGCGGTAAGACTTCCTGATCAGAAGCGTGGTCCAGTCCCGATCACCCTGGAGGGACCGCCGGACGATCCCGGCCCGGATCGCTGGTCTTGCTCGGGGTCGCGGCCACCTTTCTGGTGGCGGCTCCGGGCCACGCGCAAACCGCCCAAGAAACGCAGGATCCCGCTGACGCGCAGGAGACCGGGAACAGCGGCGAAACGAGCAAATCGATCCCCCTGAAGCCGGTGGACGTAACCGGTGCGCCCGGCTCCTGGGGACCGGAAGACGGCTATGTGGCCCCCGGCAGCTCGGTGGGGACCAAGATGGACACTCCGCTCATTGAGACACGGCAATCGGCGACGGTCATCACCCGGGAGCAGATGGACGACCGCGGCGACGACGGCCTCACCGAATCCCTGGAATACGCGCCGGGGGTATACATCTCGGACCAGGCCTCGCAGGCCGTCATCGATTCCTACAACGTCAACATCCGCGGCTTCTCCGGGCAGAACGCGGTTTTCCGCGACGGACCCCAGGTCCAGGCCGGTATGCCGTACGATACGCCGGTGGAACTGTTCGGCGTGGAGCGGGTGGAGGTGCTTCGGGGACCCTCCTCCGTACTCTACGGCAAGGGACAGCCCGGCGGCGTTATCAACCTGGTCACCAAACGGCCAACCGACGAACCGCTGTATCGGGTGGGCGCCGAATACGGCTCCTACGACCACAAGCAGGCAACCACAGACATCAGCGACAGCCTGACCGGCGATGGAACGCTGCGCTATCGCCTGACCGCCCTTTGGCAGGAGTCGGACAGCCATATCGACTACGTCAACAACGACCGCATCTACGTGGCTTCGGCCCTGACCTGGGCGCCCACCGCAGACACCTCGCTGACCCTGTTGACCAGCTACCAGAAGAACGGGACGCGCTACCCCTGGCGGGCCTTCCCGCGCGCCGCCACCAAGGGCTCCACCACACACGGCTCGGTCCCGGACAACCGCTACATCGGCGAGCCCGACTTCGACGGATACGACTCGGAAGAGTATTCGGTGGGCTACATTTTGGAGCACAGCTTCGGAGAACGGTGGACTTTCCGCCAGAACGCCCGGTACCGCAATGTCGAGTACGACATCAAGGACACCTTCCGCAATTACTACGCGGCCTATATCAGCGGTCCCAACGACCGCACCATCGAACGTGCCCAGCGAATCCGCTACGACGAGGCCGAAACAACCACCGTGGACAACCGACTGATCTCCGACTGGCGGCTCGGGGTAACCGAGCATACGCTCCTGGCGGGCGTGGACTACAAGACACTGACGTATGACACCCGGGATACCGGCTACAATAATCCGATCTCCGAGCTGGATCTGTACGACCCGGAATACGCCAGCTTCACACGCCCCGACTTCACGTTCGCGAGCGAGACCACCAAGGCCGACCAGACCGGCCTGTCCCTCCAGGACCACATCGAGTGGACGAAGCGCTGGGTAACCACGCTAGGCGCACGGCAGGACTGGGTTTCGGAGAAAACCACCGGCAGCGAACGGGACGACCAGAGCGCACTGTCCCTGCGCGCCGGTGCGATCTATCTCGCCGACGGCGGCTGGGCGCCCTACGCCAGCTATTCCGAGTCCTTCACGCCCCAGTACGGCAGCGACAGCGTTACCGGCGAGGACTACGAGCCAATCACCGCCCACCAGTACGAGATCGGCACCCGCTGGCAGCCGACGGCCTACAACCTCTCCGCTACCGCGGCAGTGTTCGAGATCACCCGCCAGAACGAGCTGGTGACCGATCCGAACAACAGCACGCGGAGCATCCAGGTCGGCGAAACGCGGTCGCGGGGCGTGGAGCTGGGACTCACCGCGGACCTGACCACCAGCTTCCAGGCCATCGCCAGCTATACCTACCAGGATGTGGAAGTAGTGGAAGCCGGGGCCGCCTCGACGGAGGAAGGCAAGCAGCTTCCCGACACGCCCGAGCAACTGGCCAAGCTGTGGCTGGACTACACCTTCCGAGCCGGCCCCCTGGAAGGGCTCGGCTTTGGCGGCGGGGTACGCTACAACGGCAAGTTCTACGGTGACGCGGAGAACACCTTCGAGAATCCGGCCGTAACCAAGGTGGACGCCTCGGTCCGGTACCGGTGGCGGGGGGCGGAGCCCCAGCTCAGCGCCAACAACCTCCTCGACGAGCAGAAGGTCTACTGCAACGGGACCACCCCGACCGCAACCTGCAGCTACGGCATGCCGCGTTACATCAAGGGAAGCGTGACCTACGATTTCTAGCCTGCGAAGCCGGCGTGTCAGGCGCCGGCCCCGCTCCCTTCCGGATGACGGGCAGCCTCTTGCCCCGAGGCCCGCCTCCGCAGCGGCGGGGGATAGGCGACCGGTATGCCGGTCGCCTTTTTCGTCCGCCCTAGAAGGCCCCCAACCGGGAGACGGTGTCGCCGTTGCCGTGGTCCTTCAAGGCCATTACCCGCGAAGCATCCTCGCCCTTCCACTCGAATTTGACGATGCCGCCGGGAACGCGATCCGTTACCCACCAGTGCATGGTGCCGGACTGGCCCGAAGCGCCGGTGCTCAGATGGTCGGCGGTGAAGGTGCCCGCCGGGACGTTCACGTTCTCCACGCCCACCTTCAGGCCCTTGTAGCTCTCCTCGGTGAGCTTCCGGGGGCTGCCCAGGGCCCAGCGGCTGGCCTCCTGCTCGGTGATCGGGACCTCCCGGGGCTGCTCGCCGGGCCATTGGACCTTGAGCCGCCGGATCCCGCGCACGCCGTCCCCCCGCGGCGCGCTGAGCAGGGCCTCCATGACGACCTCGTCGCCGTCACCGGTATGGGTGACCACGCGCCACCACTCCCGGCCGTCGTCGAGGCGTTTTAGCAGGCTCTTCTTGAACCACTGCCCCTGCTCCCCGTATCCCCGGGCCTGCCAGCGGATATAGTCCCCGGGCTCGAATTCGGCCACCGCCATCTGGTAACCGCCCAGATGGAAGACGGCCTGGAAAACCCCCATGGTGTAGCCGTGCAGGGCCGCGGGCGGCGGGGTCGCGCCGGCGGTCCCGCCGCCCCCGGTGCTCCGCTTGCCGGTCATGCCGTGGACGGCGGCGTCCGTCGCCTTGTCCACGGCGGTGTGCACGGCATCCACCGCCGAGCAGGCGGTCAAGAAGAGACAGGCCGCGCCGCCGGTACCCGCCATGAGCTTGGTTTTCCGCATATCGCTTTTCCCCTTTCGCCCGTTATATGTCCTGGTAGCCCGTAGACTGTCCCCGCGGGGACGGACCAAGTATAGGACACCCCCTATTCCCCTGGAAGGGAAAGGGTTTCATTGGGCAGCATACGCGGGAATGCGACAGAAACGGGAGAAAGGGTAATGGCGGAATCGGAGCGCTACCGGCGCGGGCGGGAGAAGCTGGAGGAGATCCACGGCGAGCACGGCAGGGAGGTGGTGCAGGCCCTGGAGGACGTGGCTCCGGAGCTGGCGCGCTACATCTTCGAGTTCGCCTTCGGGGACATCTACCGACGCGAGGGACTGCACCTCCGGGACCGTCAGATCGCCACCATCGCGGCACTCACCGCACAGGGCAATGCGCAGCCCCAGCTCAAGGCCCACATCCGCGGCGGGCTGAACGTCGGCCTGACCCGATCCGAGATCATGGAGGTCATCGTCCAGATGGCGGTGTACGCCGGCTTCCCGGCCGCCATGAACGGGGCCGCCGCGGCGCGGGAGGCCTTCCGGGAGGCCGACGCCGGAACGGAAGGCTAGGTACCGGCGGCGCCTTCCGTTATTCCGGACCCTCCCCCTTCTCGCGCCGCTCCGCCGCCCGCTGCTCATCGAGCGCGGCCCGGCGGCTGGTGTCCTCATTCCAGTTCCTGCGCCGCTCATCGAGCCGCTGCAGGGCCGAACCGCGGCCATAGAGGATCACGCTGCGCCGGGCCGGATGCGGGTCGCGAAATCGGGCACGCTCAGGAAGGCGCCCTCCCGGCACTCCAAGGCCTGCACCAGAAGGCCCTCGTCGCGCAAGCGCAGCTCCCCCAGGGGCCGCTCGACGAGCCAGTCACCCGGCTGGACGTTGAGCTCGCTCACCATGTACTCCCCGCCCAGATGCAGCAGGCCGGAACGTCCGCGACCCGGGTGACCAGAAACGACAGGGCCAGGATGAGGGAGAGGATGGAGAGCATGACGGACTGTTCCTCGGGGGCCGCCGCGGCACCGCTTCAGGCGGGCTTCCCGAGCAGCAGGGCGGGCAGCCCGTGGAGGGAGGTAAGCTCGTGGTGGGCCTCCACGAGCTCCTCGGGCCAGGGCGCGCCGTCGCGGTTGACCCAGACGGCTTGGGCGCCGAAGTCCCGCGCGGCCTGGACGTCGCGCACCGGATCGTCGCCGACATGCAGCAGGTTCGAGGCGGGCACGCCCAGCTCCCGGCAGACCGCCCGGAACATGGCCGGATCCGGCTTCTGGGCGCCCACGTCGGCGGCGGACAAGGCCAGGTCGAAGATCCCCGCGAGCGGGGTGCGGCTAATATCCGCGTTGCCGTTGGTAACCGCAACCAGGGGGTAGTGGGCACCCAGGCGCTCCAGCACCTCGGGCACCTCCTCGAAGGGGGTCACCCGGTTGCGCTCCGCCAGAAAGACCTCCATGGCCGCCTCGGTCACCTCGGGCGGGTATCCCGCCCGCTCCACGTGCCAGTGCAGGGCGGCAGCCCGCAGCGCCGTTAGATCGGCGGCCAGGTCCGGCCGGTCATCGGCCATCCGCACCCGGACGGCCCGCATGGCCGCCACGTCGAACTCCGCGGTGATCCGCGGGTAATGCCGGTCAAGCCAGCCGTGCAGCGCGCTTTCCGCCCGGGCGATGACCTCCCGGCAGGGCCAGAGGGTTTCATCGAGGTCGAAGGAGAGGATCCTTGCTGGGTGGTACATGGCTTCCCTATTCGATACGAACCGGCTCCGGATCGGGGCATTCCAGGCCATCCCGCTCCGCGCGGCGGCGCAGGCCATCGCTGACGGCCTGGAGAACCCGGATGCGGGCGTAGCGCTTATCGTTGGCGGGGATCACCGTCCAGGGAGCCCACTCGCTGTACGTTTGGGCGAACATGTCCTCGACCGCGGCCATGTAGGCGTCCCAGTTCTCGCGGTTGCGCCAGTCGTCCTCGCTCATTTTCCAGGCCTTCAGCGGGTCGGCCAGGCGCCGGTTGAAGCGGCGGAGCTGCTCGTCCGGATCGATGTGCAGCCAGCATTTCACCAGGACCACCCCCGAATCCGCCAGGGTCCGCTCGAAGTCGTTGATCTCCCGGTAGCCTCGCTCCCATACCGCCGGCTCCTCCAGCCCTTCCACACGCTCCACCAGCACCCTTCCGTACCAGGAGCGGTCGAAGACCGCCATCTCCCCCGGCAGGGGGACCTTGGTCCAGAAGCGGTAGAGATGGTGGCGGGCTTTTTCCTGGCGCTCGGGGGGCCCGACGCGGTACACCCGATAGGCACGCGGGTCCATGGAGTGCGCCATACGCCGGATGGCGCCGCCCTTTCCGGCGGCATCCATACCCTCCAGGGCCACCATGGCCCGCAGCCCCTCCCGCATTACCGATTGCTGGAGGCGGATCAAGTCGATCTGCAGGGCCTTCAGGTGACGCTTGTAGTCATCCTTGGCCAGATGGCGGCTCAGGTCCAGGTCCTCGAGCATGGTGCGCCGGTTCCTCCGTTCGGGCTCCGGCGCGGCGCCGGAACAGTCTCTTGGAAAAGCGGCCGGCTCCCGGGTTCCGCCGACCGGTCGCCGCCCTGTACCGCATCCTGCCCATCGTGGTTTAACAGGAAGGAACGGGCCATCAATTTCCTGCGGGTGCGCGATGACGAAATGGCTGCTGAAGAATCCCCATTCCGGCTCGGCGGAACGGATCGAGGCCCTCGGGCCCACCATCGAGCGAGCGGGCATCCGAGTCCTCTCCCCGGAGACCCCCGCCGAGCTGCACCGCATCCTGCGGGAGGCGCGCCTGGACTGCGAGCGCCTCCTCATCGCCGGCGGCGACGGCACCGTGCATCGGGTGGTCAACGCCATGCGGGGCGACTTCCAGCGCCCGCCGCTGGCCCTCATTCCCCTGGGCACGGGCAACGACCTGGCCCGCACCCTCGGCATCCCCTTCGATCCGGCGGAGGCCCTGGAGCTGGCCTGCACGGGAGCGCCCCGGCCGCTGGACCTGCTGCAGGTGGATACCGGCGGCGAGCCGCTGTTCTGCGTCAATGTCTGCGCCGGGGGCTTCAGCGGCGACGTCACGGAAGCCGTGGGGAACCGGACCAAGCAGGCCTGGGGACCGCTGGCCTATCTTCGGGGAGCCGCCGACAGCGTGGCCGATATGCCGGGCTACGAGGTCACCCTCCGCTACACCTCGGGCTCCGAGGAACGGCTCACGGTACTGAACCTGATCATCGCCAACGGCCGGACCGCGGGGGCGGGATCACCGTGGCGCCCACAGCCGACCCGCGGGACGGCCTGCTGGAGGCGGTGGCCGTGAAACAGGCCCCGGGCCCCACCCTCATTCCCGTGGTCCTCAAGCTGCTGGCCGGGGACTACACGGAGAGCGAGCTGGTCAGCGCCCAGAGCACCCCCACCGTGGAGGTCACCTGCGGCCACGACTTCCTGTTAAGCCTGGACGGTGAGCTTCACCGCATGCGGGAGGCGCGCTTCGCGGTGGTTCCGGGCGCCCTCCGCTTCGTCGCCGCTGAGCCCTGACCGCAAGCTCCGACTTCTATCCGTTCCACGGCTCCATTAGAATGGCCGCCGTCCTTGTCCGCAGAGGCCGCTATGACCATCTGGATCGACGCCGACGGCTGCCCAAACGCCATCCGCGAGATCACCCTGCGCGCCAGCCGCCGCACGGAAACGCCGGTAGTGCTGGTGGCCAACCGCGACCTGCCCGAGCCCAAGGCGCCCCGGGCCTCGACGGTTCGCGTGAGTGCCGGGGCCGACGTGGCGGACAATTACATCGCGCAGAACATGGCGTCCGGCGATCTGGTGGTCACCGCCGACCTCCCGCTGGCCGCGGAGGTGGTGGAGAACGGGGGAACCGCCCTTTCCCCGCGCGGCGAGCACTACACCGCCGAGAGCGTCCGCCAGCAGCTCTCCATGCGGGACTTCATGGAGCAGATGCGGGGCGCCGGCCTGGCCGGCGGCGGCCCGTCGCCGCAGAGCGACCGGGACCGGCAGGCCTTTGCCAACGCCCTGGACCGCTGGCTGGCCCGTCAGGGCCACCAGTAGGCCCCTGCCGCCTCACCCCGCCTCCCGCTTCTCCAGCTCCTCCCAGCGCCCGTAGGCGGCGTCCAGCTCCGCCTGGGCGGCGGCCAGCGCCTCGTTGAGGCCGTCCACGTCCACCTCCGGATCCTGATAGATGCCCGGGTCACCGAGTCGCTCGGTGAGGGTTCCGATGCGCTCCTCCAGCTCCTCGATGCGATCGGGGAGCTCGTTCAGCTCTTTGCGCTCCCAGTTGCTCAGCCGCTTGCGTCCTTCTGCCGGCGGCGCTTTCGCTTCTTCCCCGGCGTGGCCCGCCGCCGGATCCTTGCGCGGCTTGCCGCCTCCGGCGGGCTTCTCCCGCGGCTGCCGCTCCAGGTACTCGGAGTAGCCGCCGATGAACTCCTCCACGGCACCGTCTCCGGAGAGCACCAAAAGGCTGGTGACCACGTTGTCCAGAAAGGCCCGGTCGTGGGAGACGATCAGCACGGTGCCCGCGTAGTTGGCCACCAGGTCCTCGAGCAGCTCCAGGGTCTCGATATCCAGGTCGTTGGTTGGCTCGTCCATGACCAGGACGTTGGAGTCCGTGGCGAACAACCGGGCCAGGAGGAGCCGGTTGCGCTCGCCGCCGGAGAGCCGGGTAATGGGCGCCCGCGCCCGGTCGGGGGTGAACAGGAAATCCTGGAGGTAGCCGATGACGTGCCGGCGGCTGCCGTTGATGGTCACGTACTCGCCGCCGTCGGTGACATTGTCGGCGGCGGTGGCGTCCTCGTCGAGCTGGGCCCGCTGCTGGTCGAAGTAGGCCACCTGCAGGTTGGCCCCGGTCTCCACCGTGCCCGACTGCGGCTCCAGCTCGCCGAGGAGCAGCCGGATCAGGGTGGTCTTGCCCGAGCCGTTGGGCCCCACGATGCCGATGCGGTCGCCGCGGCCGATGATAGTGGAGAAATCCTGGACGATGGGCCGGTCGCCGTAGTCGAAAGTGAGGCCTTCCGCCTCCACTACCCGCTTGCCGGTCTTCTCGGCCCGGGAGGCCTCCATGCGCGCCGTGCCCTGCTGCTCGCGGCGTTGGGCGCGCTGCTTGCGCATCTCCTGGAGCTGCCGCACCCGTCCCATATTGCGCTTGCGACGGGCCTTGATGCCCTGGCGGATCCAGGCCTCCTCCTCCGCCAGCTTCTTGTCGAAGCGGGCCTGCTCCTGGGCCTCGGCGTTCAGGCGCTCCTCCCGCCGACGCAGGTAATTGTCGTAGTCCCCGGGCCAGCTCGTAAGCCCGCCGCGGTCGATCTCCACGATGCGCGTGGCCAGGGCGCGCAGGAAGCTGCGGTCATGGGTGACGAACACCAGCGCCCCACCGAACCCCTTCAGGAAGTCCTGAAGCCAGGTGATGTTGTCGATGTCCAGATGGTTGGTGGGCTCGTCGAGCAGCAGCAGGTCGGGCCGCCGCACCAGGGCCTGGCCCAGCAGCACCCGTCGCTTCATGCCCCCGGAGAGCGTGGCGAAGTCGGCGTCCTCGGGCAGGTTCAGCCGGGTGATCACCTCGCTGATCCGGGAATTGACGTCCCAGCCGCTCTCCTCGTCAATGCGCGCCTGGACCCGGCCCAGGGCCTCGGCGTCCTCGGCGGTCTCCAGGCTCTGGCTGAGGCGATGGAACTCGGCCAGCAGCTCGCCGATGTGTCCGAGCGCATGGGAAACCACGTCGTACACCGTGCCGCCCGTGCCGGTGGGCACCTCCTGGGTAAGCTTGGCCACCCGCAGGCCGGGCTGGGGCCGCACCTCGCCTTCCTCGGGCTCCACCTCGCCGGCCAGCACCCTGAGCAGCGTGGACTTCCCCGCGCCGTTGCGGCCCACAATGCAGATGCGCTCCCCGGCCTCCACGGACAGCTCCGCGTCCTCCAGCAGGGGATGCGGACCACCGACGTTGATCTCGACGTTGCTCAGGGTAATCAGGGCCATTCAGGGAATCCGTTGCCGATCTGAGAAGTGAAGGGGACATTTCCGCCCGCGGCGGTGCCCGGAGCCAGGAATGGTAACCACCATGCCCGGGCCGATCCCATAGGGGATCGGCCCTTTTCGGGTACCACCGGTATGAGACCGATCCCGCGCCGGGAAGGTCCGAGGCGCCCCCCCCCACGAGCCGCGCTGGGCCACCTCAGAAGCGGAGCGCGCCGCCTTAGCGGAGCGCGCCGCCTTCGGTGTTGATGATGCTGACCTGATCATTCAGGGTCCAGTAATCATAAAGCACCCCGAGCAGAAAGACGCCCCCGGTGAGCAGGTACAGCAGTCCGGTCACCCATTTTTCCAGGTAGAACCGGTGTACTCCGAATACCCCCAGGAAGGTCAGCAGGATCCAGGCAATATTGTAGTTCTTGGCGCCCTCCCGGAAGCGCAGGTCCGCACTGCGGTCCATGGCAGGAATGAGAAACAGGTCCACGATCCAGCCGATGAAGAACAGACCCAGGGTGAAGAAGTACAGAGTCCCGGTTACCGGCTTGCCGAAGTAGAAGCGATGGGCGCCCATGAATCCGAAGATCCAGAGGACATAGCCCATCAGCTTGTTGTGGGTGTTCATGAATTTCCCCTGTATGACAAGGCGCAGAGCACGCAGGGAGCGGATTTCCTTCCATGCCGGCCAATTACCGACGGACAACGCGAAAAAACACCGGCCCGAAAGAAGGCCCGGAGCCCCTAAAGCGACCATTTAAGACGTGTAACCCCCTAGGATAAAGGCATTTTCAACATATTTTCCAGCCCCGGAGCTGGGCCCGGACTGCCGTCCGGTTTTCGGGAAATTTGCGAGCGGGCATTTCGTAAACTTTACATCGCACGGACGCGGGCTTCGGCAATCGCCCGTGCCGGAGATTCCATATAAATATTTGAAAATAAACAGTTTTCGGTCATTCCCCCATTGCCTGTGGCGGCGGCAAGTCAAAGCCGGAGGACGGGGATTTTTTTTACATTTCGACCCGCCTGCGCCCGGAGCAACTGCCTGTCCGCGGCCGACGCTACTTTCGCCGCCTGGAAAACCCCTGCATTTTCGGCAAGTTCTACGGAAAGCAAGCCCGGCCGAAGCTCTGGCACCCGATTTGCTATTTTCAAGAATAGCCATGCGGTTCGGAGGCCCGGAGCAAGGGCGCCGACCGGTGAGGACGGACAGACGAGCCCGGTTATTCCGGCAGCAATTCATTCCGAGTGCGGGGAAACTGACATGCGGGTCCTGGTAACCGGCGGAGCGGGCTTCATTGGCTCCGCCCTCGTGCGCCAACTGGTATCGGAGACGCACTGCACCGTCATCAATGTGGACAAGCTGACCTATGCGGGAAACTTCGCCGCCCTCGGCGACACCCGTTTCCATCCGCGGCACATCTTCGAGAGGGCGGATGTCTGCGATTTCCGGGAAATGGAGCGCCTGTTCCGGAAGCATCGTCCCGACGCCGTCATGCATCTGGCGGCGGAATCCCACGTGGACCGCTCCATCCACGGGCCCGGGGATTTCATCAAGACCAATATATTCGGCACCTACGCGCTCCTGGAGGCCGCGCGCACCCACTGGAGCAGCCTCCCTCCCGGACAGCGGGCCC
Organism: Thiohalorhabdus sp. Cl-TMA; assembly: GCF_041821045.1. NCBI lineage: Bacteria > Pseudomonadati > Pseudomonadota > Gammaproteobacteria > Thiohalorhabdales > Thiohalorhabdaceae > Thiohalorhabdus > Thiohalorhabdus methylotrophus. The sequence continues at coordinate 51,836 of NZ_JBGUAW010000011.1, forward strand.
AATTCCGCTTCCATCACATCTCCACCGACGAGGTGTACGGGGAGCTGGCTCCGGAGGACCCCGCATTCAGTGAAGACACCGCCTATGCCCCGAGCTCGCCCTATTCCGCCACCAAGGCCTCCAGCGACCACCTCGTCCGGGCCTGGCAGCGCACCTACGGGCTGCCGGTACTGCTCACCAACTGCTCCAACAACTACGGTCCCTTCCAGTACCCGGAAAAGCTCATCCCCCTCGTAATCCGCAACGCCCTGCTCGGAGAGCCCCTGCCCATATACGGCAGCGGCGATCAGGTCCGGGACTGGCTGTACGTGGAGGATCACGCCCGCGCGCTCCGGCATGTGCTCGCAGAGGGCCGGATTGGCCGCACCTACAACATCAGCGGACGGAGCGAGCGAACCAACCTCGAGGTGGTGAATGCCTTGTGCGGCCTCCTGAACCGGCTGGCCCCGCATCCGGAATACGCCTATGAGCGCCTGATCCGCTTCGTGCCCGACCGGCCGGGACATGACCGGCGTTACGCCATAGACGACTCACGCCTCTCCGGCGAGCTGGGCTGGACGCCCAGGGAGAGCTTCCAGAGCGGATTGGAGAAGACCGTCCGCTGGTACCTGGAGAATTGGACGTGGCTGGACGAGGTCTGCGCGCGCACCGAATCCGAGGTTACGCGGCTGAAGCCCGTTCGCCAGGGGGCGGCGGGATGAATCCGGCGCCCGCCGGAAGCTGCTCGGGCCGGGATCCGGCGGCTTCCGGCCCCGCCCCGTCCGCCGCTCCGCGGCGCCCTCCCTTATGCCCGAACACCCTGGAGAAGCGCGGAAATGAACCGGAAAGGGATCATCCTCGCCGGTGGCAGCGGAACCCGGCTTTATCCGGTCACACACACGGTTTCCAAGCAGCTCTTGCCCGTTTTCGACAAGCCCATGATCTATTACCCGCTCTGCACCCTGATGATGGCGGGTATCCGCGAGATCCTGATCATCTCGACCCCCCGGCACCTGCCGCTGTTTCGGGACCTGATGGGGGATGGCAGCCAGTGGGGCATCCAGCTTGAATACGCCGTCCAGGAACGCCCCAATGGCCTGGCCGAGGCATTCCTCATAGGCGAGCCCTTCATCGACGGTCACCCGAGCGCCCTGATCCTTGGAGACAACATCTTCCACGGCAACGACCTGCGGCCGCTGATTAGCGGGGCGGCCGCCCGGACCGAGGGCGCCACGGTGCTCGCCTATCCGGTGAGCGATCCCGAACGGTACGGCGTGGTGGCTTTCGACGAGGAAGGACAGGCGGTGAGCCTCGAGGAAAAACCGGAAAGGCCCCGCTCCCGCTACGCGGTGACTGGCCTGTACTTCTACGACTCGGAAGTGAGCCGCAAGGCCCGGGAAATCGAGCCCTCCAGCCGGGGCGAGCTGGAGATCACCGACCTGAACCTCTCCTACATGCGCGAGGGGAAGCTCAACGTGGAGGTCATGGGGCGGGGTACCACCTGGCTCGACACAGGGACTCATGAATCGCTGATGCAGGCGGGGACCTTCATCGAGACCCTCGAGAAGCGGCAGGGCCTCAAGGTTTGCGCCCCGGAAGAGACCGCCTACCGCATGGGCTTCATCGATGCCGGCCAGGTACGTGCCCTCGCCCATACCCTGGCCAAGACCGGCTATGGCCAATACCTCCTCAACATCGCCGAGGACCGGATCTTCTGAAACCCTGATGGGCGCGCCCCGTCCGGGGAAGGGACGGGGCTTCATCGCCCCGCGCGGCACGCATCCAGTACCGGCTTGGCCAGGGATTTCACCTTTTTCCTCCCGAAGTGCCAGGCGCCCTGGGCCAATCCCGCGGGTGTCCGGGAATTGAAGGCACGCATTCCCCACCGTTCCCGGCGATGGCTCATCCATTGCCGCTTGTAGGGCTCATCCCCTTCCAGAAAATCCACCTCCCGGACCATATCCCCGTCGAGGACCCGTTCCATGAGGTGCGCGGTCAGAATAGTACCGGCCGAATAGCCGCTGTAGTCTTCGTCATAGGCGAGCCTGTAGATGGTGGCGACTCCGCCCTGCACGATCCAGAACTGGACGGCGATGGGCGTCTCGCCCAGCCAGGCCACGCCCAGACGCAGCCAGCCCTGCTCCGCGCAGAACCGCGCCCAATCCGCGATTACGTGCAGATTGGGGTCGGGCTGTTTCCAGCTCCGCGCCCAGACCCGCTCGAACGCCCGCACCGCCTCCTCGACGCCTTCCGTGGAATCGTAGATGGCCAGCCGCGCTTCCGGGCTGCGCAAAAACTTCCTGGTCTTCCGCCGTACGGTGTTCTTCAGAACCGAGGGCCTATCCGCCAGGTACTCGTAGAAGGAAAGTCCTTCACAGGGCAGGTACCAATTGCCGAAGCAGTAGAATTCCTGGACCCGCCAGCCTCGGTGCAAGAAGGCGTCCCGCGTGGCCGTATAGGCTTCGGAGGAGGGGTCCATCTTCGCCAGATCCACAACGTCCCAGGACGGCCTGTTCGCCGTCACCGTATCCACGAAGGCCCGGGCAATTTCCTCCATGCTCCCCACGGGTAGGTGCCGGATGGGCCCGAACATCGGGGAATGCGGGTGGGAGAATCCGCTCAGTTGGCGAAGCCACCGATATTCCGCGGACACCATGGGGAACGAGGCGATGGTGCCGAGGGAGTAACCGAGCGCCTGCGCGGAAAAAAGGATGGGCTCGCCTTCCAGATCGACGACTTTGCTGAGGTTCCTGAGCCAGTCCCGGCTCAGGAAAAAGCGCTGGCCGCTCAAGGGCCGGCCATCGCGGTCCGCTTCACGGAGCGCCTCATCCCAGTTGGTGGTGGGGTTGACCCATATCCCGAGGGGACTTCTGGCCCAGCTCCCGCTCCCTGGCGTGAGCTCCTCCCTCGTGGCCGGGAAGCCCTCGCGCGCCTCCGCCATGTCCCTTTTTTCCGAAACGGGATCGGCAGAATCAGGATGAAAAGGCCCCATAAAGTCCTCCTGAAATCTTATGTATTGTTTATTTTTCAGTTTCCGCCCCCCTTCACTTATTTATACAGTCACCGTTTACTTTTTAAAACGATTTTTGTAAGAAATTATTTACAACTATTATTAATGTTTTTACAAAAATAGAAGGGCTAGCCACATATAAGCATGGTTACGCTGTTTGATTGTAAAATTTACTATACATAACTAGGGCGCTTTTAGGCTTAATCGCCAACTTGCTGTAAAATTTACTGACAATAGATCCCGGGGTCTAGGTAGAAAGGTCCACATAAGGCGGGAGATTCCGGGGGAGGTTACGGGGAACCCCTAGGCAAGGCGGGCGACGGAAGGCGTACCAAGAACCGGATACCCTGATGCCGAGTGTCTGTCAGGACCCGAAATCCGGTACATTAGGGCGCGGCAAAACTCTTCAGGCAACGGAAGGAGCCACCGGGGAGCCATGCGCCCAAAGCCCCTAGCCGAATCCTTCAAGTTCTTTTCACGGTTCGCCTCGGACCCGGGAGCCGTGGGAGCCATCGCGCCCAGCTCCCCAGGTCTGGCGCGGGCCATGGTCTCCTGGATCGACTGGACCGCGGTGGACGCGGTGGCGGAATACGGACCCGGAACGGGCCCCTTCACCGCGCAGATCCTGGCGAATCGCATGGAGGGTGCACGGTTTTTCGCCGTGGAGCGGGACCCCGAGCTTGCAGGACGGTTCCGGAGTCACTTCCCCGGGGAGCACCTGCACGTGGATTCGGTGGAGAACATCGCCGCCATTTGCGCGAGCGAGGGGGTGGAACAGCTGGACGCGGTGATCTGCGGTCTGCCCTGGGCCAGCTTTTCGCCGGACCTGCAAGCCCGGCTGCTCGATGAGACCGCCGGCATCCTGCGCAAGGGCGGCTATTTCGCCACCTTCGCCTACCTGAGCGGTTTCGCGGTGCGGGGGGCGCACCGCTTCCAGCGCCTGCTTCCGGAATACTTCTCGCAGGTGGGCCGCAGTCCCGTCGTGTGGCGCAACCTGCCGCCGGCTTTCGTCTACCGTTGCCGACGCTGACCGCCCCCCCGGACCGTCACATCGGGCCCGATCCCGGAAGGGGCTGACGGGTCACGGCCACGGCGACGATATAGCCGAAGACGGCCAGGGCCGCCACCCAGGCCGCGGCCCGCGCCCGCATGCTGCGCCCTCTCCGCAGGGCCACCATTCCCAGGGCGATGTAGACCACGAGCCCGACGAGCTTGGCAGCCAGCCAGGCATGCGCCCAGGGAGCCTGTCCGGTGACATAGGCCAGGAGGATGGCGCTGGCAAGCAGAACCGTGTCATTGGCATGGGGAGCGACACGCACCCAGGGCCGTCGCAGCATGGCACTCTCCCGCAGCATCCAGACGCCCCGCAGGACGAACAGCGAGAAGGTCACGGCTACGGCGGCCAGATGGACGCCCCGGGCCGCCGGGTAGACTTCCGCCGCCGTCACGACGGCCTCCGAACCAACGGGCGGGCATTCTTCGCGGTACCCATTAAGGCACTCCAGTTTCGTGGCACGGTCTCCCGCCCGCCCCGTTCACAGACGTTGCTCCAGCAGGCGCTCGATCCGGTCCAGCCGGGCTATTACGTCCCGGGAAGGCGGCTCCCCGGATCCCGCCGCCGGGGAAACCCCGTCCTGCACGGCCTCCGCGGCCTGCTGGCGATCGTACTGCTCGTGCTCCCGCTGCATCACCTCCAGGATGATGCCGATGACCATATTCAGGAACACGAAGGCGGCCAGGAAGATGAACGTCACGTAGTACAGCCAGCTGAGTGGATAGACGTCCATGGTCTCGTACATGACGTCCGTCCAGTCCTCGAAGGTGGCCACGCGGAACAGGGTAAGCATAGCCACGGAGATGTTTCCCCACAGCTCCGCGTTGATGTTCCGGAAGGCGATGCTCCCAACCGCGCCGTAAATGTAGAAAATGACGAACATCATGATGGCCACGTAGCCGAGTCGCGGCAGGGCCTTCACCAGGGCGTTCACCAGCAGGCGCAGCTCGGGGATGAAGGAGATCAGCCGCAGCACCCGGAAGATCCGCAGCAGCCGCGCGAGCATCACCGAGTGCGCCCAGCCCATCGGCACCAGACTAACGGCGACCACGAGGAAATCGAAGGTGTTCCAGCCCTTGCGGAAGAAGGCGAGCAGGCTGCGCTCGCTGGCCATGCGGATCAGGATCTCCACCAGGAAGAAGCCGGTTACCAGGTAGTCCAGGACGTTCAGGCCGCGGAGGATCGAGGGGTCCGGTGAATAGGTCCGCGCTCCCACCACCAGCCCGGATAGGACGATCACCGAGATAACGAAGACCTCGAAGAGCTTGTTGTCCCGGATCCGTATGAGCTTCGCTCTGATAGCCGCCAAGCGCTCCAATGGGGCACCTTTCTCCAGTATGATCCATGTCCGTTCCACAGGCCCTCGGCGCCTGTGGCCTGTCAATCAGGCATGCTTCTACCGTATTCGGGAAAGCAATGGAAGGGACCACGCGCGGCGGGGGACCAAAGCAAGGAGGGGGGTTTGGGCACGGAGTGGGCCGTCTACATGATCGAAACACACGCCGGCAGCTATTACACCGGCACCACCAAGGATGTCATCAGCCGGTACCAGACCCATGAGTCCGGGGCCGGAGCGCGGGCCATCCGCCTGGCCGGCGGTCCCCGCGGGATCGTCTGGCTACGCGAAGGCTTGCCTAAGTCCGACGCCTTCCGCCTGGAGCGGGCCATCAAGCAGCTCTCCCGGAAGGAGAAAGAACGCCTGATCGCCAGGGGGCTCGAATCCGTTGGTATCGGTCCCGATGGCCGTCCGGAACGGTAGATGCGCCCCGCCACGCGGACTGGGCAGTATCCGGGCAGACTCCAATTATGCCAAGATGCTTCCATACAATAATTAAAGCACCCCCTAAATTTTATTTATAAAACAGCAACACTCTCCCACATAACACCCCCCCCTTTGAAGAACGGCCCTCCAGGAATAACAACCGACATAGCACCCTCGAAAAGCGGAATCCATAGACCGAATATTTATTCTGTTAACTACGTCACCCTCACCCAATACATCCGATTTCCCCTCTATCGTTTAGAAAAGTATAATCCGGCTTCTCGCACACAGTGTCTTTCTCCGCGACCACCTCTTTGTGAAACGATCTAGCACTGTATAGCTATATATCTGGCAGTCCGTTCCTCCCCTTATCGCTGTCAGGCCAGTCAGGAACGTATGCCCGATCCAACGGCCCAGGGCTCTGTGCCGCCGCGTCAGCCCCGGCATTGCATATAACTCCCACGACCCCGGTGATCTGAATTATCCGCTCGACGATAGGGGATTGCCCATGCACTGGCTGGAACGGATTCGGCTGCGAAGCAAGCTTTGGATTCTCGGCGCCCTGGGAATCATCGGCATGGTGCTAGTGTCGGTGCTCGCCATGAATCATTTGCAGGACAGTCTCATGCAGGACCGCAAAGTGATGGTCCGCAATCTGGTTAAGTCAGCGCACAGTCTGGTGGAGCATTTCCATCAACGCGCTCGGGACGGAGACATGACGGAAAAGGCGGCGAGACAAGCCGCACTCAAGGCCCTGGAGGACCTGCGTTACGGGAAGAAGCAGTACTTCTGGGTCAACGACATGGGCCCCACCATGGTTATGCATCCCTACAAGCCCGAGCTGAACGGGAAGGACATCTCCGGAATTGCCGACCCCCGCGGCAAGCACCTTTTCAAGGCCATGGTGCACAAGGTCCGGGTTTCAGGGGCCGGTTTCGTCCCCTACATGTGGCCGAAGCCCGGATCCGACGATCCGGTGGCCAAGATATCCTACGTTCAGGGGTTCTCCCCCTGGGGGTGGATAATCGGCTCCGGCATTTACATCGAAGACGTGCAGACCGAGTTCCGCAACGCGGCCTCGAAGCTGCTGGGGCTCAACGCCGTGGTCATGGCGATCTCCGCCGTGCTGGCACTGCTGCTCTTCCGCCTCATCACCCGCCCCCTGAAGCAAATGGCCGGCAGCCTGGAATCCATCGCCCAGGGAGGAGGAGACCTCACCCAGCGCCTTGATTTGCCCACAAAGGATGAAATCGGACGGGCGGGTACGGCCTTCAACCATCTCATGGAGAAGCTCCGCGTCCAGATGGGCCACCATCGGGAGCAATCCAACCAGCTCGCCACCGCCAGCGAGGAGCTGAACGCCTCGGCTGAGGGTCTGCAGAACAGCGCCCGGGAACAGGTCCAGCAGGTGGAGCAGGTAAATCACTCCTCCCAAGAGGTGAACCGGGTGGTCCAGGATGTGGCCAACAATGTGAACGAGGTCTCCCAGTCCGCCGGGAAGGTGAATCAGGAGTCCACCAGCGGCAGCCAGGCTGCGGAACAGGCCAGCCGCCAGATGGAGCAGCTCCGGGAGACCACCGAGAGCGTCAACCAGATCACCGAGACCATTCAGGATATCGCCAAGAAGACCGACCTCCTAGCCTTGAACGCCGCCATCGAGGCGGCCAACGCCGGGGAGCAGGGCAAGGGCTTCGCGGTGGTGGCCGACGAAGTGCGCAAGCTGGCCGAACAGACCAGCCATGCCACCGAGGATATCACCGGCATCCTGGAAAAATTCCGCGGCCAGGTGGACGAAAACACCGGCACCATGGACGAGCTGCGCCGGTCCATGGAGAACATCAGCGAGCAGGCCGCATCCACCGATCACATGGCAAACCAGATCGCGTCGGCGGCCGAAGAGCTGGCGGCCACCATGAGCGAGAACACCGAGAGCTTGGGTCAGGTGCAGGATGCCGTGGCGAGCATAACCAGCTCCACCGAGCAGATCCGCCAAGCCGCGGGGTCGGTGGACCAGATGGCCAACCAACTTTCCGAAGAGGTCCGGGGATTCAAGCTGGAATAGGGCCCTCTTCGGGGCTCCGAAATGCAAAGACCCCCGGAAAGCACTCCGGGGGTCTTCCTGATTTCCAGGAAGCTAGGCTATGCTCCTCTTCCCGCCCGCCGGCATTATGTTCTGGTTGAGATGGAACAGGTTGTCCGGATCGTACCGGTCCTTCACGGCCACCAATCGCTCATGGTTGTCGCCGTAGAGCGCCTGGGCCGGATCCTCACCCAGTCCCGGGAAGTTCCCGTAACCGCCGGAGGCGCCCTCCATGGACCGCAGCTCGGCCACGCTCTCGCGCACCCAGGTCAGGTTGGCCTCGCTCTCCGCAGGGTCCTCCCAGTTGGCCTCGAAGGTAAGCATGTAGGGCTTGTCGCGGTGCCAGAAGGCGGTAGCCTCCCGGGGAACCTCGCTCAGGGCGCCGCCGAGCTGCCAGACGTCCAGGGTGGTCAGCTTCGACGGGCTCGCCGCGCCCCGCCGGGCGATGAACTCCAGGACCGGATCGGTGAGGTCGTCCAGGTAGACCGCCTTCCAGTAGTAATGCAGCCCTTTCGGATAATCGGCTTCCAGCAGGGTCTGCAGCTCCGTATACCTGTGCACGCCGCTGAAATCGGCCACGGGACGGGCGAATTCCCGCAAGGGCCCGAACACCCGCTCCGCTTCCTCCGGGGCACCGTTGTAGCTGCCCAATAGGGCGTAGCAAGGCTGGCCCCATTGCTCCTCGGGGAATTCCTCGATCGCCGGGATGAAACCGTAGAAGGCCAGCACGCTCGCCTCCCGCGGCGCGGTCGCCGCCCACTCCCGGAACCGTTTCATGGGGCTCGCATCCGCATCGGCGGCGTGCCAGACGAACAGCCCGAACAGCTCCGGACCCACCTCGTGCAGCCGGTACTCGAAGGCGGTGACCACCCCGAAGTTGCCGCCGCCGCCCTGCAGGGCCCAGAACAGATCCGAATTTTCCTCGGGACTGGCCGTGCGGATGCGGCCATCGGCGGTGACGATCTCCATGGCGGTCAGGTTGTCGCAGGATAGCCCGAACTGCCGGCGGAGGTGCCCCAGACCGCCGTTCAGGGTCAGGCCCGCGATCCCCGTCACCGATACCGCGCCCAGGGGCGTCGCCAGGCCGAAAGCCTGGGCTTCCCGATCCACGTCCCCCAGGGTGGCACCACCCTGCGCCCGTACCCTCCGGTGCTGGGGATCCACCCAAACCCCGCGCATGGCGGACAGATCGATTACGATCCCCCCGTCACATACCGAGGTTCCGGCCACATTGTGGCCCCCGCTGCGCACGGCCACCTCCAGGTGCTGTTCCCGGGCGAGATTCACCGCGGCGGCCACGTCCGCCGTGCCCCGACACTCGGCGATGAGGGCCGGATGCTTGTCGATCATCCCGTTCCAGATGCGCCGGGCCTGTTCATACTCCGGATCGCCGATCTCGATCAGCCTGCCCCGGAAATCCGAGGAAAAAGCGCCCCAGGCCGCGGCATCCACCCTTTCTCCGATCCTGTTTCCTTCCACGCCGTCCATCGCTCCGCTCCCGCAAAAGTATTCCCGCCGGCCATCCCAACGGCCGCCTTCGCCGTCCAGTGGACCCTTCCCGAGGGCTTCTCAGGCCCGATCCGAACTGCCCGCCGCCGCAGACCGCTCCCGACCGGAAACCTGCCCCGGGGAACGGGGCGATACGGACCATCCCCACGGCCGCGCGGATCCCTGCCTCCGGTCGAAAACGGCTCATTCAATCACTACTACGCCAACGGCGACGGTTTTCAATACTTTTCCCGAGAATAGGGATCGACCGCGCTGATCAGCAGGAATTCCCCGATCCCGCCAAGCCCATTTACAGGCAAGGGGGTTCCCCGCAATATACCCCCGCCAGGAACGGCCTGATGCGCTCCAGAAGAGCGGGACATGAACGCACGCAACCGGCCGCGCCGGCCGGGCGGCATAGCCGGAATACAGGGCATGGAATCACAAAGAATCACGGTTTTTGGCGGCACGGGCTTCCTGGGCAGCCGCATCGCGCGGCGCCTAGTTGCCTATGGCTGGGAGGTGCGGGTCGCCGCGCGGCACCCGAAGGTTCCGGAACGGGTGACCCCCGAGGCCCCCGTGGAGCTGATGGAAACCGACATCCGCAGCCCGGACGATGTCCGCACGGCGGTCCGGGGAGTGGCCGGCGCGATCAACGCTGTAAGCCTGTACCAGGAGCACGACGACCTGACCTTTCAGGACATCCACGTGGACGGCGCCGAGCGAATCGCCGCCTGCGCTCGGGAGGAAGGTCTGGAGCGGCTCGTCCATGTCTCCGGAATCGGCTCGGATCCGGAATCGGAATCCCGCTACGTCGCCGCCCGGGGACTGGGAGAGCAGCGGGTCCGGGAAGCTTTTCCGGATTCCATCATCCTGCGGCCGAGCGTCCTGTTCGGCCCCGGGGACAGCTTCCTGCAGGCCCTGGACGGCATCACCCGGGCCCCGGTGGTTCCCATGTTCGGTCGCGGAGCCACCCGGCTGCAGCCGGCCTTCGTGGAGGATGTGGTTTCCGGCATCGGCCAGTCGCTGGTACGGACCGGCGTGACCGGGAAGGTCTTCGAGCTGGGAGGCGGCAAGGTCTACACCTACCGGGAGATCCTGCAGGTGATCCTCGCCCATCGGCAACGACGCCGGCTGCTGCTGCCGGTGCCCTTCCCGATCTGGCGGGCCCTGGCCGGCGTTGCCGAGCGGTTACCGGGGCAGCCGCTGACCGTGGACCAGGTCATGCTCATGGAGCACGACAATACGGTGGGATCGGACTTGGCCACCTTCGCGGATCTGGGCATCCATCCCGCGAGCATCGAGGACCGGATCGCGGTCAGTCTGCCCTGATCCGGGGTGGCGGGGGGGAAGGCCCTCAGACCTTCCCGTCGAGCCCGAGCTGATAGTACTTGTGGGTGATCTGGTCCTGGTTTTCCAGTAGCCAGTCGATGCTCGGCTCGTGGTTCATGGCCCGCTGGATCACCTGGGTAGTGGCCTTGCGGTGGGTCTCGAACAGGGTCTTGTGGTCGATCTCCTGCTCTTCGAGGATCACCGGGTTCAGCCATACCGAGTAGATGATCCCGATGTCGTTCACCTTTTCCTTGGGGATGTCACCGTTGCGAACGGCATCCAGAACGCCGTTGGCGATGGCCCCCTGGACGGTACCCATGAGGATATTGGTGTAACGGCGGTTATCCACGGTGACCTTGCTGACCATCAGGGTCGCGGGCCGGACCATGACGTCGCCGTTCAGCAGGGCAAAGACCTTGGTGTGGCCCGCGGTCTGGTTCCCGTTCAGCTGCGCCATGGCATGGCCCACCGGCCCGTCCAGCTCGCCGATGACGATCTCCGGCTCCGCCCCGGTACCCGGCGCCGCGCCGCCCACCAGGGTCTCGGCCATACGCATTCCGATTCGCTCGGCCATATTGCGCTCCTTATGCTTTGAGGTTGCGAAAGGCAGCCGGAGGGTCCGACTGCCCGAATTCCGTGAAAAAACTGTGGGGCTGGAATCCAACCTTATGGTGCGGAAGCCGCACGCAGAATACGCATTCTAGCATACGCCCCCTTCCGCCCTGGCCCACTCCTGGTATTCCCCGGCAAATCTTCCTCGGTCGGTTACCGCCTGCCCGAAACATCGGCTTTACGATCCCACCTTTCTCTACCTGATTTCGGTCAGCCTCCCCGGAAATTTCTTACGGAAGGCTGTATACCCCTTATTATCTATTGCTTCCGATGGCCGCTTTTCCAAGACTTCCCGTCAGTTCATGCCCTCGTTCCGTATACCCGAAAAGCCGAAGGATGCGATTTCGGTCACGAGCCGCCGGTGACCCGGCATCCCGCCTTTTCCCTGATTGGAGCTGCCCATTCGCATGAAACGCCCGAACTTCCACAAACGGTTCTCCCTCGGCAACCTGAAGATGGGCTGGAAAATGGCCCTGGCCCCGGGCCTGGCCATACTTGCCATGGTTGCGGTCTATGCCCTGACGCAGCTCTACCTGGGCCGCTACAGCACGGCGGTTACGCAGACCGAGTCGGGAACCCGGTTCATCCGCCTCACCAAGGAAATGCGGATTGCCGAGAAGAACTACATCAGCCGGCAAAGCGAAAAGCAGGCCGAGCGAATCGGGCAGCTCTCGCAGCGGATGGAACAGCTTGCGGAGGAAACCCGGGCCCGGTTGTTGGAAGGCGGCGACAATCCGGACCGCCTGGATGCCGTGGCGGAGGCCAACGCGGCCTACGCCCGGGCCTTCGAGAAGTTCTCCCGGCTCCAGGAGGAATCCCGGCAGGCCTCTGAGGCCATGCTCGGAGCGGCCGCCAAGGTGGAAAAGCTCAGCAAGGACCTGATCCAGGGGGCCCGCCAGCGGTCCCGGGGCCTCGGAGCGTCGGGGTCGGGGCTCGACCGGCTCCGGAATATCAACGCCTACAAGGACCTGGGGATCCTCATCCGAGAGGCCCGGCTCCGGGAAAAGGAATTCCTACTTCGGGGCAAGGACAAGTCCCTGAAGGCCGCACAGCAGGCCGCCGAACAATTGGCGGCGAAGACCGCCGAGCTGGAAGAGTCCGCGTCGGGTAGCAACCGAAAGCGGCTGGCCCGGGCCAACAAGGCGGCACAGTCCTATCTGGCCGAGCTCGACCGATTCGGCAGCGCCCGGAAATCGGCCCGGGCACACCTGGATACCATGATCGAATCGGCGCAGAGCCTGGAGCAGGCAGCCGGCATCCTGGCGGAGAATCAGCGCCAGGAGCAGGACCGTGTTCAAGGCTCCCTAAACGCCAGCATCCTGACCGTCAATCTGGCGGCCATGGCCCTGACCGGACTGCTGGCCTTCCTACTCACGCGGGCCACGGTGCGGCCGATAAACGCGGTCAGCCGGGCCGTCCAGCACATCCAGAACCAGCGGGACTTCACGCGCCGGGCACAGTCGGAGGGCCGTGACGAGATCCACGAGATGGCCGGAGCCGTCAATGCCCTGGTGGCGGAGCAGCGCGATCTCCTGGGCGACCTCCAGGAGCAGTCCTCCCAGGTGGCCGCGTCCAGCGAGGAGCTCGCCTCCTCCGCCGAGGAGATCTCCCGGTCCGCGAGAAGCTCCAGCGAGCGGGTGGAATCGGTCACCAGCTCCACCAACGAGGTGAACACGGTAGTTCAGCAGGTGGCGGAGAATATCAGCGAGGTGTCCGAATCCACGAGCCGGACCGCCGAGACCACGGATCAGGGCATGGAGGCCGTCCGCGAAGCGGGCCGGCGCATCCAGTCCCTGCGTAGCTCAACCGGCCGGGTGGACGAGCTCATGGAATCCATTCAGGCCATCGCCAAGAAAACCGATCTGCTGGCCCTGAACGCGGCCATCGAGGCGGCCAACGCCGGGGAGCAGGGCAAGGGCTTCGCCGTGGTGGCCGACGAGGTGCGCAAGCTCGCCGAGCAGACCTCCGAGACCACGGGGCAGGTCAACGAGATCGTCGCCAGCCTGCGCGAGGAGTCGGACTCTTCCGTATCCGCCATGAGCGAGGTGGAAGAGAAGATGGAGCAGGTCCGCTCCATGATCCAGCAGACGGACAACAACGCCGGGCAGATCGCCTCCGCCGCCGAGGAGCTGGCCGCCACGGTCAGGGAGACCACGGACAGCATGGGCGAGATCTCCGGCAACGTGGAGCAGGTGGTCGGCAGCGTCACCCAGATCGAGTCCGCCGCGGAGCAGCTCAGCGAGCTGGCCAGCGCCCTGCGCACCCAGGTGGAGCGCTACCGAATCACCTGATGAGGATTGGTGTGGAGCCCGGCCCCCTGCCTCAGGATTGGTTCTTGAGCTGGGCCCGGATATCGGAAAGAACGGCCAGGGCCGTCAGTGGAATCGCGGTCGAAATCAGACCGAAGATGAGGCCCCCGATGGCGCCCATGAAACCGAGCTGAGAACCGCTTACCAGGCCGCCCAGCCCGCCCAGCACCAGACCGATGGCGATAATCCAGTCCACCATGCCCGCGAGGAATTCGCGAATCCCGTCCAGCATATCTTTCCCTCCCCAGTATTCTGATGTGGCTAGCGTTTCGAGCAAAGCTATCAGAAGGAAACCGTTCCCAGAAGCCCGCATTTCATTCGAAAAGCCCGAAATTTCATCCGCTATTCGGGATTTTCCGCCAGGACGCCCCATGTATAGCCGCTTTCCCGGTGCGGCGGAGCGCATTCCCTCCCCCAAACCGGCAGCTCCCGCATTCCATCTTTGAATGACTTCCCCTGGGTTTTACGGTGCCCATGAGGGGGGGGGGGAGCAAGCTGCATTTGGAAGGAGAAAACCGCAATGGCATATCGCTGGATCATAGGCGGCGCCCTGAGCCTGCTTCTCATCGGATGCGGGGGCTCGGGCGGAGACTCGGGCATCCCGCGGTCGGCCATCAAGGAGGCCACCGCCAGTACCGAGGCCGGTATTTGGGTGGAGAATGCCGAAATGGAGCAGAAGGGGGAAACGCTCCTCCTCGCGGTGACCATGGCCCAAGACGCCGACCGGGAGAAGGCCAAGTACTCCGGACAGCAGTATGTCCGACAGCTCAAGGAGGTCATCCCCGGGACCCCGGACCCGCACCGCGCGGTAGGCACGGGCCAATATATCTACAAGATCACGGTGCAGGATCCGCAAGGCCGGGTACGCTACAAGGGTACCAAGCCGAATGATGCCAAAAAGGTCGCCTGGCGCCAGCCGGCTCCACCGGAAGCGCAGAAGGCCCTGGCCGAACACGACGGCAAGCAATAGCCACCGGTCCAAACCGCCCCGGGCGGGTCTGGCAGCTCCGGCCCTCCTCCTTCCGGTCTCCGGAGGGGCGGACCGATATTCCTGTAAGCCCAAAATACGGGCTCCGGAGTAACGCCCGGAGCCCTTCCCCGCCGGCCAGGCCGTCGCTCACGGGGCGGCGGTACGGTTCTCCACCTCGCGGGTCCCCTCCACATACCAGGCATCGTGCTCGGCGAGGGTTTTCTCCCGCTCGCTTTTGACCGTCCCGCCGAGAAAAACCACGCCGTCGCGGGCCTGGACGTTGATCAAGGTCCCATCCAGCAGCACATCCCGTTCCAGGGCCAGCTCCACGGCCTCCGACAGCTCGCCGGCGTTGTCCTCCTCGGCTGGAGTTACCACCAGTCCGTTTATCACGTTGCGGGTACCGGAGGCCCACCAGGCCAGGAGGGCCGCCATGCGCCGATGGGACAGACTGTATACGGCCCCGTCCAGGGAGACCACGCCCTCCTCCACGCTGAACAGGATGTCGCCTTCCGCCCGCTCCGGCTCGCGCAGGAGCGCCTCCTCGCCGGTCTGGCCGATCATGCGCAGGGTGTGATGCTCGAAAACCGGCTCTTCCAGTAGCGCCACCCGAAGCTCCTCCATGATCTGACCATCGGTCTGCGGCTCATCGGGCCGCACCCTGAGATGGTCCTCCACCTCCTCCACGCCCTCTACCCGCGCGGCTATGCCGGGGGCCCGGCGCTTGTGCGCGATGTCCGCCACCTCTCCCGTCAGGTAGACCGTCGCGCCTTCCGCGCGGATCTCCAGCGTGGCATCGTGCAGGTTGACTCCCGCATCGAACTCCAAGGCTGCCGTTACGGCCTTAACCAGATCTCGATTCCCGCTCATTTGCCGTTCCTCGCGTTACCGGACTATGCGCAATTCGGTAGCCTTCCAATGTAGACACAGGAGGGCCCACCGCGCGCAAGGCCCGTGCCCGGGGGTTGGGATTCTCCCGGTAGGGCATTGCTCCGGGGCGGAAACGGCCGCGGCTGAACCGGAAGGGCGGGACGGAGTCCGAGTAGTTACCCGGCCGCGTGGACGATGCGCGCTTTATCGGCCAGGATATGAAGACCCTGTTTTGCCAGGAGAAACGGTCGGCCCTATGCCTCCACGGTTACCCCTCCAGTTGCCGCGCCGTCGTTTCCGGAGCGCCCTCCTCGGCCTGACGGCCGCGTTGATGGCCACCTTGACCGGACCCGCCCACAGCCAGCAGGCACCCCCCGTCCGGGTAACCAAGGCGGAAACCGCTCCCATTATCCGCGAGGTGCAGCTTACCGGGACGGTCACCTCGCCTAAGGTTGCGCGGGTTTCCACATCCGTGGGCGGGCTGGTGGAGACCATGCGGGTGGACAGCGGGGATCGGGTGGAAGCAGGCATGCCGCTTCTGAAGCTAGACCGCAAGCTGGAGAAGCTGCAGCTCCGCCAGGAGCGCGCCGCGGTGGCCGAGGCCGAGGAACAGCTCGCCGACGCCCGGCGCAGGCTGTCCGAGGCGCGTCGCCTGGTCCGAAACCAGAACATCCCGGAGTCCGAGGTCCGCTCCCGGGAGGCGGAGGTCCGCATCGAGCAAGCCGCCCTGGAGCGGCTGCGCGCCCGGGCGGAGCATCAGGCCGAGCGCGTGGCCCGCCACAGCGTGGACGCGCCCTTCAACGGCGTGGTGTCCCGCAAGCTCACCGCCGCCGGCGAGTGGGTGGACCCAGGAACCGCCGTGGTGGAGCTGGTGGCCATGGACGGCCTGCGTCTCGACTTCCAGGCCCCCCAGGGCTACTACCCCCGGATCGACGCGGGAGCCCCCATCCGCGTGCGCCTGGAGTCGGTTCCGGACAATCCGCTGGACGGCCGGGTGGCGGCAACGATCCCCGTGAGCGACCCTGAGGCCCGCACCTTCACTGTCCGCGTGCATATGAACCGCGAGGAGGTCCCCATCACACCCGGCATGTCCGCCAGCGCCACCCTGCCGCTGGAGACGGGCCGGCGCGGTGTGGTGGTGCCGCGGGACGCGCTCCTTCGCTATCCGGACGGCCGCAAGACGGTATGGGTGGTGGAGAAGGACGGCGACGGGCACGTCGCCCGCGAGCACAAGGTGCAGACCGGCCTGTCCTTCGATGGCCGCGTGGAGATCCGCTCCGGTTTAGAGGCGGGAGCTCGGGTGGTCACGCGGGGGAACGAGGCCCTCCAGGAGGGGCAGCGGGTGCGACTGGTCGGCAGCAACCGGGCGGCGAGCGACTAGGCCATGTTCGAGGGGCTCATCCGCAACGGCATCCTCACCACGGTGGTGGTGCTCATCGTCTCCGTGCTGGGCATCGTCGCCGCCCTGCGCATACCGGTGCAAATGATTCCCGACCTGGAGGTACGCACGGTCACCGTCCAGACCGACTGGCCGGGGGCCACCCCCCAGGACATCGAGAAAGAGATCCTCATCGAGCAGGAGGAGTACCTCCGCAACCTGCCCAACCTCCACCGCATGGTCTCCCGGGCCTCCAGCAGCGAGGCGGAGATCGAGCTGGAGTTTCCCTACGGCGTGGACATGAACGAGACCCTCATCCGGGTCAACAATGCCCTCAGCCAGGTGCCCTCCTACCCCGAGAACGTGGACCAGCCGCGCATCTACGCCGCCTCCTTTTCCCAGAACTCCTTCATGTACCTGCGCGTCGCGCCCCTGCCGGGCAACCCGCGCGGCCTGAACATGACCATGATGCGCGACTTCGTCGAGGACCGCGTGCGCACCCGCATGGAGAGCGTGCCGGGGGTGTCCCAGGTGGAGGTGGGGGGCGGCGCGGAGCGCCAGATCCAGATCCATCTGGATGCCGAACGGCTCGCCGAGCGCAACCTCTCGGTGCCGGCCGTGCGGGAGGCCATCACCGCCCGCAACCAGGACGTCTCGGGCGGTGACCTGGAGTCCGGAAAGCGCCGCTACCTGCTGCGCACCATCGGCCGCTTCGAGGACCTGGAGGACCTGCGCCGGATGGTGCTCGTGCGCCGCGGCGACGCCGTCATTCGCCTCGGCGAGGTGGCCGAGGTGGAGCTGGGCCATTTCGAGATGCGCGAGCGCTCCTACGTCAACGGCAATCCGGTGATCCGCCTCTCGGTGAACCGGGAAACCGGCTCCAACGTCATCGACATCAAGCAGGCCCTGCTCCCCCGGATCGACGTCATCAACCGCGAGGTCCTCAAGCCCGCGGGCATGGAGCTGACGCTCACCACCGACGACGTGCGCTACGTCACCGCCTCGCTGGCCAACGTCTGGAAAAACCTGGCCATCGGCGCGGTGTTCGCGACGCTTGTGATGTTCCTGTTCCTGCGCTCCGGACGCGCCACCGCCGTGGGCGTCATGGGCATCCCCATATGCGCCATCGCGGCCTTCCTCGGACTGCTGCTCGCCGGACGGAGCATCAACGTCATCTCCCTGGCCGGGGTGGCCTTCGCCATCGGCATGACCCTGGACAACAGCATCGTGGTGCTGGAGAGCATCGAGCTGGAGCGCCGCAAGGGCAAGGGCCGCTTCGCCGCCGCGGTGGCCGGGGTGCAGCAGGTGTGGCCGGCGGTGCTGGCCTCCACCATGACCACGGTGCTGGTGTTCGTGCCCATCCTGTTCATCGAGGAGGAGGCGGGCCAGCTCTACTCGGACGTGGCCATCGCCATCTCCGCCTCCATCCTGGCCTCCATGGTGGTGGCCATCACGGTGCTCCCCACGGCGAGCGCCCGCCTACGCTTCGGGGAAAAGCCGCAGGGGGAGACCGGCTCCGGGCTGCGCAGGCGCACCCTGCGCGGCGTCGGCGCCCTGACCCGGGGGGCCACGGCCCGCTTCGCCACCATTGCGGCCACGGTGGTGGTGAGCGTGGGCATCCTCTACTGGCTCACGCCGCCCGCGGAATACCTGCCGGAAGGCGAGGAGGCCAAGACCTTCGCCGCCATGAACGCCCCGCCCGGCTACAACCTGGAGACCATGACCGAGATCGGCGAAGAGCTGCACGCCGAGTTCCTGCCCCACCTCGACAAGGCCCCCGCCGCCTACGAGCGCGGCGAGACCGAGATCCCGGCGCTGGCCTACTTCATCATGTTCGTGCGGCCGCAGCAGATCTTCATCATCACCGAGTCCAAGAACCCGGACCATATCTTCGACCTGATGGACGTCATCCAGGAGAAGTACGCGCAGTACCCCGGGATGCGCGCCTTCGCCTCGCGGGGCTCCATCATCACCAGCAACGAGGGCGGCACCCGGAGCATCAACCTCGACATCTCCGGGGCCGAGCTGGCGCCCATCTACGACGCCGCGCTGTCCGCCTACCGGCGTGCCGAGGAGATCTTCGACGACCCGCGCATCCAGGCCAATCCGTCCACCCTGTCCCTGTCTCAGCCCCTGGTGGAGGTCCACCCCGACTGGGACCGCACCAGCGAGCTGGGCATGACCGCCGGGGAGCTCGGCTTCACGGTGGCCGCCCTCACCGACGGCGCCTATGTGGACGAGTTCTTCCTGGCCGACGAGAAGATCGACATCTTCCTGTACAGCGGAAATGGCCGGGACGCCGGCGTGGACGGCCTCGACCAGATCCCCATCCACACCCCGCAGGGTACCGTGCTGCCGCTGTCCGCCATGGCGGAGATCCGGGAGACCGTGGACACCAGCGAGGTGCGCCGCATCAACGGCCAGCGCACGGTGAGTCTGAACATCATCCCGCCCCGGGACGTGGCCCTGGAGACCGGGGTGGACCGCGTCCGCGAGGAGGTCATCCAGCACCTCCGGGACCGCGGCGCCATCCCCAATACCGTCTCCGTGGACATCTCCGGGGCCAGCGACCAGCTCCGCGAGACCCGGGAGGCCCTGTCCGCCAACTACCTGGTGGCGGGCGCCCTCATCTACCTGCTCATGGTGGCCATCTTCCGCCACTGGGGCTATCCGCTGCTGATCATGACCGCCATTCCGCTGGGCGTATCTGGGGGCATCCTGGGACTGCGGCTCATGAACTGGGTAGGCGGCATGCTCCCCGCGGCGGGACTCAACGCCATCCACCAGCCCTTCGACATGATCGCCATGCTGGGCTTCCTGATCCTCATGGGCACGGTGGTGAACAACCCCATCCTCATCGTCCACCGCGCCGTGGAGAACGTGCGCGACGCCGGGATGGCGGCGCGCGAGGCGGTGGCCGAGGCGGTGGAGTCACGCCTGCGCCCCATCGCCATGTCCACCATCACCACCATCTGCGGCCTGGCGCCGCTGGTGTTCCTGCCCGGCGAGGGGGCCGAGCTCTACCGCGGCGTGGGCGCCATCGTCCTGTTCGGCATCCTGGGCGCCGCGGTGGTCTCCCTAACCTTCCTGCCGGCGCTGACGGTGGCGGTGCTCCGCTGGCGGGGCCGGCGGACAGCCGGGGAATAAAAACGCTTCTCGGCGCCGCCAATGGGAGCTGCCCTCGTGGGGATAAGGGCGAGAGGCGGAGGCAAGGTCGCAAGGCGACTGGAAGGGAGGCACACGAAGGGCAGGGGCCCTTGGAGCCTGGAGGCCTTGCCCCCGCCTCTCGCCCCCACGGAGTGCTTCCAAGTTCCATTGGTGCCGTCGAGGAGCCAATAAAAGGCCCCGCCGGGAGGGCGGGGCCCAACCTTAGGGGCGGCGGACCTACTCGGTGAACCGGTTGCCGACAATGTTGAACCGAGTGCCGTCGTTGTGCTGCCAGACGGCGATGCCGTTGCCCTCCGGATCCAACGCAACCTGCGGAGCCTCCGCCTCCCCGGAGTCGTCGGTCTCGATCACCTGGGCGCTGCCCCAGCCCGCCCCCACCAGGAAACGGTTGGCCCAGATGTTGTCGCGCACGCCGTCGCCCTGCTGCCAGACCACCAGGGCGTTGCCCGCCCCGTCCACGGCCACCCGGGGGTTTTCCACACCGCCGGCGTTGTGGGTCTCGAGCAGATAGGGCGCGCCCCAGCCCGAGCCCGCCATATAGCGGCTGGCGTAGGCGTGCTTCTTCCCTCCCGGAAACTTGGCCCATACCGCCACCGCGTTGCCGCTGGCATCCATGGCCACCTGCTGGCCGCTCGAGTTTCCGGTGGCGGTCTCGATGGCCCCTGCGGTCCCCCAGCCGGAGCCGGGCTCATAGCGATTGGCCCAGGTATAGATGCCCGTTCCGTCATCCACCTTCCAGACCGCGGTGGCGTGCCCCCGTTCGTCCATGGCTACCTGGGGACCGGTGGCGTCATCGGAGGCGATGGCCTCAATGGCCGCCGCTCCCTCCCAGCCCGATCCGGCATCGTAGCGGTTGGCGCGGATGCTGTACGTGCCTCCCTGCATCTGGGACCAGACAGCCACCGCATTGCCGCTGCCGTCCATGGCCACCTGCGGCTTCTCCGCCGGGGTACCATCGTGGGTCTCGATCAGGTGGTCGCTCCCCCAGCCGATGCCGGGCTCGTACCGGTTGGCCCGGATATTCTCCCGGTTGCCGTCATCCTGGGCCCAGACGGCCATGGCGGCGCCGCTGTCTTCCAGCGCAACCTGGGGGTTTGCCGCCCATCCGGCATCCCGGGACTCGACCTTCTCGGCGGCTCCCCAGCCACTGTCCGGATCGTAGTGGTTGGCCCAGATGCTCGGCTGCGTGCCGTCGGACTGCTTCCAGACCGCCACGGCGTGGCCGCCGCCGTTCACGGCCACCTGGACCTCGCTCGCGGCATTATCGTTGGCCTCGATCCGCTCGGGCTCCCCCCAGCCGGACCCAGCCACGTAGCGGTTCGCCCAGATATTATCCCGGGTGCCGTCGGACTGCTCCCAGACGGCGATGGCATTGCCGCTGTCATCCACCCCCACTTGCGGATCCCCGGCGGTATCGTTCCCGGTCTCCAGCACCTCCGCCACCCCCCAGCCCCGCGGACCCGCACCGTCGCAAAGGAAGCGGGTCTGGGCCACTTCCCCGCCATCCAGCGAGCCGTTTCCGTCGCCGTCGCGTCCGGATTCCACTTTTAGCCCGCCGTAGCGGCAGTTGATCCCCGGCGATTCATCGGTGACCGAGACCAGGGAGGAGAGGCCATCCGCCCCGTCGGCCCCGTCCTTGCCGCCACCCTGCCCGCCGCACCCATGCAGCGCCAATACGCCGGCGGCCAGCACCCGTTTCCAAGGGTGCCGCCCCTTTTCGACTCCGCCGCGCACCAGCCCGTACCCCGCCATTACGCCTTCCCCTTTCCGGTTCGTGCGGTCCCGCGGCTGCCGATGCCGGGAACCGATCCGTTCGTCCAGCCGTTCCCGGCCAGCGCCGACCGGGAACCAAGGCCTGTCGCGAAGGGCCCAGGGACAGATTAGGCCGGGAGGATGCCCCGGGACATAGAGCAAATGCGGGTGTTAAGCCGTTTACTCCGCCCGCGTCCGAAGACGTTTTCAGTCCGGGCGGGGTGCTGTAGGTTTACATGCACATCGCGGACGAAAAGGGACAGCGCGCGGAAATGGAGAGGCAGCTGGGCGAGATCAGCGACTTCCTGTTGGGTCTGCACGGTGATGCGCGGGCACTGGAGCCGGATGCCTTCCAGCGGGCCATCCTGGAGCGGCTGCGCACTCTGGTACCCTTCGACTTCGCCGCCTGGGGCGGGGCCGAGGCGGAGGAGCGCCAGGTCAACGAGGTGCTGGTCCTGGACCAGGACCAGCGCATTCTCACGGAGTGGCCCGAGGTGGGGCCCCTGGACCGCTTCTGCGACCTGACCCTGGAGGGGCTCAACCGCACCTGGCATTTCGACGACATCCCGGGCTACCGCGATACCCTCGCCTACAACGAGCACTGGCGCGGCTTCGAGGTCAGCCACATGATGTCCACCATCATGCACGAGCCCCTGGAGGGCTACGTGAGCTTCATGGGCCTGTTCCATGAGGATATGGCGCGCCCCTTCACCGAGGAGGAGCGCGCCCTGAAGCAGCTCCTCATGCCGCACCTCGCCGAGGCCCTCCGCACCAACCGCGAATGGACGGTGGCCGCCGCGGGCGAGCCCGCCGAGGGTACGGCCCTGGTGGACGGCACCGGCCGGATCCTGGCCAGCCGCGATCCCTTCCGTGCCCTCCTACGGGAGGAATGGGGGACCCACCATCCGCTGCGGCTTCCCGAGGTGCTCGCCGGCGCGCGGGCCGGAGGGCCCGCCTGGCGGGGCCGTTGCATCCAGATCCGGATCCGGCGCTTCCACCACAATTTCCTGCTGCGGGTCCGCCCCCTTTCCCCGCTGGATGCCCTGCCGCCCCGGGCCAGGGAGGTGGCGGAGCTGTTCGGGGCCGGTCTCTCCCACAAGGAAGTGGCACGCCGTCTGGGGCTGTCGCCGGCAACCGTCCGCAAGCAGCTCACCAACATCTACGAGCGTCTGGGCATCTCCAGCAAGGCGGCACTGGGTAGGCTCATCCGGCCCGACGCCGACTAGACACTTTCCCCACTTCGGCGTCCCTCCGATCCGCCCGGCGGCCCCTTTGCGGGGAGAACCTGATGGCGGCCGCCCGAGCATTGGTCTTCCGTGGGAATGGGGAAGCATTTCCCAGATTTCAGGCTGTCAGCGGCCCGGACGCCCACGGACGACACCCCCGGAGTGGATCCCATGCACGACCTGGTCCGGTCAGACTGCCTCCTCGGCCGCGGGCGGGGCTCGCCCAGCCTTCTGGAGCGCATCGGCAACACGCCGCTGGTCCACATGGACGGCGTCTGGTGCAAGCTGGAATTCCTCAATCCCTCGGGCTCCGTGAAGGCCCGGATCGCGAAGTACATGATCGAGCGGGCGGAGGAGGCCGGCCAGCTCCGTCCGGGCGACACCATTGTCGAGGCCTCCAGCGGCAACACCGGCAATGCCCTGTCCATGGTGGCCGCCGTCAAGGGCTACCGCATGCTGGTGGTCATGCCCGACGGCACCAGCTCCGAACGCCCGGCCATTTCCCGGGCCATGGGCGCGGATGTCCTGCTGGTGGGGGATTTTCACGTCAACGCGGCCCTGGACAAGGCCCGGGAGCTGGGGGAGCACGAGGGCTACTTCTACCCGGGCCAGTTCTCGTCGGAATGGAACGTGGCGGAGAACCGGGAATGGCTGGGGCAGGAGGTCCTGGGACAGCTTCCCGAGGGCCGGCTCCCCGACGCCCTGGTGATGGGCGTGGGAACCGGCGGCACGCTGATCGGGGCAGGACAGGCCTTCCGCGCCGTCAATTCCGACTGCCTCCTGGTGGGCGTGGAGCCCGCGGAGTCGCGCACCATCGCCCTGGGCGAGGTGGGCAAGCATCAGATCGAGGGGATCTCCGACGGCTTCGTGCCCGAGATCATCCAGCGCCACCGCCGGGAGGTGGATGACCTCCTGGCCGTGCCCAGCGAGGACGCGGTGGCCGAGATGCGCCGCATCGCCCAGCAGCACGGCTGCTTCGTGGGCCCGAGCTCCGGGGCGCATCTGCTGGCCGCCAGGGAGGTGCAGCGCCGCTATCCGGAGCTGGAAACGGTGGTTACCCTGCTCTGTGACGAGGGGGAGAAGTACTGCGCCGAGCACTTCCGGCCCCTGCCGCCGGAGGGCGCCCCCTGAGCACGCCCGGTTCGCTCAGATAGGGGCCATGAGCATTTGTTCCTCCATAGGGAAGACCGCCCCCCTCGTCATCCGCGCAGCCTCCCGTGCGCCCCTTTCCCAACAGAATACGCCCCGCCACCCGCCGGGGAAGCGGAATCCGCATGCCGCCCGCTGGCCTCATGCCGGGCCGATCCGGGCCAGCACCTGCTGCAGGTTCTCCAGGGTGGGCGGCTTCACCAGGTAGGCGTCGAACAGCTCCGTGGCCTCCTCGTTGAACTGGGAGGGCGGGTAGCCGGACAGGGCCACCAGGAGCGCCCCGTCCAGCACTTCCCGCAGCCGACTCGCCACCTCGAAGCCGGAATGGTCGGGCAGCCCGATATCGATGAGGGCCAGGACGGGACGGGTGCTTCGCACCAGCTCGAAAGCCCGCTCCCCGGTTTCGGCATGCCGCCACCGGTAGCCCAGCCCCTCCAGGAGGAAGCCCAGGGAGGCGGCCACATCCTCGTTATCCTCCACCAGCAGGACCAGCCGATCCTCCCCGGAGGCGGGCGGCGTGCTGTCCGCGCCGGACCGCTCCTCCAGGTCCGCGGCCGGCAGCCGCACCCGGAATTCACTGCCCTGCCCCGCTCCGGGGCTGCTGGCTTCCACCCGGCCGCCGTGCATCTCCACCAGGCTGCGCACCAGGGAAAGGCCCAGCCCGAGCCCCTGCGCGGAAGTCTGCGCCGGATGCGCCCGCTCGAAGAGCTCGAACAGGTGGGGCAGGTGCTCCCGGGCGATCCCCTGGCCGGTATCGCTCACCGTCAGCAGCAGCTGATCCGCCTGGCGCGCACCGGCCAAGCGGATGGTGCCCCCCTCGGGCGTGTATTTGACGGCGTTGTCCAGCAGGTTGGAGAGCACCTGGGTCAGGCGTACGGGATCGCCGCGCGTACCCAGGGGGACCTCGGGCAGATCCACCTCCAGGATCTGCCGCTTTTTCTCCTGGATGGCGGAGACCGACTCCACGGCCTGACGGGCGGCGTCCCGCAGATCCAGGGGCTTCTCGTGGAGCACGATTCGGCCGGTCTTGATCCGGTTGAGGTCCAGCAGATCCTCCACGATCCGGCTTAGATGGGCGCTCTGGCGGGAGATGGTGGCCGCGGCCCGCGTTAGCCGGTCCGGGGATACCCGTCCGGCGCTCTGCTCCAGGAAATGCGCCATGGTGGCGATGGGGGTCAAAGGATTGCGCAGCTCGTGTCCGAGCATGGACAGGAACACGTCCCGGCGCCGGTCCGCCTCCACCAGGGCCTCCTCGGCCGCGTGCCGCTGGGTGATGTCCTCGTTGATGCCGATGAGCCGCTTCGTGCGTCCCTGGGTATCGGGAAGCACGGTGTCGGTTACCTGAACCCAGACCGCGGAGCCGTCCTTGCGCAGCAGGCGCTTCTCCAGGGCGTGCGCCGGCTCCTCCTCGGCCCTGAGCCGGGCCAGGGCGTCCTCGGTCTTATCCAGGTCCTCGGCATGGGTGAGCTGCTGAATGGAATACCGCCCCTTTACCAGCTCCTCCGGGGGATAGCCGACAATCCGGCCGTAAGCGGGGTTGGCCTCCAGGATCCGGCCATCGAGGTCCATAATGGTGATCCCTACCCCGGCATGGGTGAAAGTTTCCCGGAACGTCGTCTCGCTGCGGCGCAGCTCCGCTTCGGTGCTGGCCCGCTGGATGCTGCCGGCGAGCACGTTGGCGAGGGCCTGCAGGAAATGCACGTCGGAACGGCTGAACTCCCGCCGCTTCCGGGAAAAGGCCGCCAGGACCCCGTACGCCCTCTGGACGCCGCGGATCACCACGGTGATTCCGCTTACCGCCGCATGGTCCCGGAGCAGCTCGGAGGGCGAGAACCGGGTCTCCGAGGCGAGATCGGCGATATGGACCGGGCTGTCGGCGAGCAGAGTGTAGCCCCCCGGTGAGCCCCGACCATCGGGCTCCGTGGCCAGGCCGACCCGTCCCTCCTGCCAGCCGACACCGCTTTTCAGCAGAAGCCGTTCCTGATCCGGATGCCACTCCAATACCTTGGCGAGATCCACATCCAGGAAGTCATACAAGGCCTGCGTCGCCCGATCAAACAGGGCCTGCAGGGAAGCCCCGCGAAGTCCCCGCTCGCCCAGCTCCGCGATGGCCTCCTGCTGTGTGAGGCGTGCCTTCAGCTCCCGGGAATGGAGCCAGGCTCGGGAATCGAGGTCTTCGGGGAACGACGGAGATTCGGAGTCGGACAAAGTACGGGCGCTCATGCTGGCGGGCCTTCGCGGGAAAGCAAGGGCGGGAGAATGTTAGCCGTTAGACCAGCATCCGCGTGATTCTCTCCTGAGCGGGCGCTCAGGAACCGGAGAAGGCCACCCGCTCTTGCGGTGCGATCCGGTCGGGATCCCACACTGCCCGAGCCCAGTCCCAGAAGGCCTCCGTCGTCATGCGCTCGCCGTCGGCGGGCAGGGGCTGGCCCAGGAAGGCGAAGGCCGCCACGAGCTGCGGCACGGGATCCGCCTCGGGCAGGGCGCGGGCACGGGTCTGCTTGGAGAGCTTGTGCCCTTGAGGCGTGGCCGCCAGAGGCACATGGGCGTATTCCGGGGTCGCGACGCCCAGGCAGTCCTGCAGGAAGATCTGGCGCGGGGTGGAGCCGAGCAGATCCGCGCCCCGTACCACGTGGGTGACGCCCTGCTCCGCATCATCCGCCACCACCGCCAACTGGTAGGCGAACAGACCGTCGGCGCGACGCACCACGAAATCGCCCACCTCCGCCGCCAGATCCTGGACGAAACGGCCCTGGACGGTGTCGTCGAAGGTGATTTCCCGGTCCGCGACCCGCAGCCGCACCGCGCGCGGCGCCTTGCCCGGCGGCAGGCCGCCGCGGCAGGTCCCGGGATAGACAGCGCCGAGCCCCCGAGCCTCAACCGCCGCACGGATCTCCTTGCGCGTGCAGCCGCAATCGTAGGCCAGCCCCTCCCGGCGCAGCGTCTCCAGAGTCGCTTGGTAGGCCTCCGTACGGGTGCTCTGGTAGAGCACCGGACCGTCCCACCGGAGCCCATAGGCCTCCAGGGTCCGCAGGATGCCGTCCGCGGCCCCGGGCTCCACCCGGGGCGGATCCAGGTCCTCCATGCGCACCAGCCAGTACCCGCCGTGGGCGCGGGCCTCCAGGTAGCTGGCGAGGGCCGCAACCAGGGAGCCGAAATGCAGGGCGCCGGTGGGCGAGGGGGCGAAACGCCCGGTGTAGGGGGTATGCATGCCCGTAATGATGCCCCCGCCCCCGCCGCCGCTCAACCCGATCGGGGGACGCGCTCAGGCGGAAAGGGGAACGCCGATCAGCCAGGCATGGCCGCCCAGGAAGAAGGCGGCGTACAGGGCCAGGCCGCCTGCCAAGGCCACCGCATCGTTCCAGGCGGAGGCCGGCGCCTGCGGGATACGCCGATCCGGCCGCCAGGTCATGGAGAGTCGGTCCGCCACCGCCCATACCAGGAAACCGCCGAACAGCAGGATATCAGCGACAGTGCCGTTGACGAGCAGATGGGCCACGCCCCAGAGCATGACCGCGGCCAGCATGGGATGGCGCAGGACCCGGTTGAAGCGGCCGGGCAGATAGGCACTCAACAGCAGGGGAAAGACGAGCACCAGGAGCAGAAGGCTCACGTACGTCAGCCATTGGGGGGGCGCATACACCTGGACGGCACGCTGCCTGGCGAGACCGTAGCCGATAATGGTCAGTCCCAGCCCGACGAAGGCCACCAGGCTGAATGCACCCTTCCAGAGACCCACGCCCATGCGCTCGGCCATGGCATCTCGCCATTGGAAATTGACGATGGAAATGGCGTGTACGCCCAGGAAGAGCATGAGGCCGACGACCAGCAGGGGCATGGCGGCTTCCTATGGCTGAAACCAGGTCCCATCGGCCATGCTAGCGGATCTTTCCGGCCAAACCACAGGAGCGGACCAACCCTCGCGGCGGGGCGGGCTCAGCCGGGGAGCCGCTGCCCGGCCTCGGCCACCAGACCCGGCATCCCGGCGATGAGATAGGGAAACGCGTCCTCCGGTATCTCGGAATCCAGCCCGGCTTCCTCCAAAACCGCCTGGTAGTCCCGGATGAACTGCACGCCGCCGCCGACCGCCCCCGTGAAGCCCTCACCCTCCGCGGCGGCGAAGCGGGCTTGCGGCAGGGCGTCCTCCACGCTGTGGAACAGATCCGGCGTCTCCGCCAGCAGCCCCAGCCCGCCGAGGAAGGAGCGCTGCGGCAGGCCCCGGAGCAGACCGGCGAGGCCCTCCCTCAGGGGCGTGGAATCCGCGGCTTGCTCCAGATCCTCCTCCGCGATCAGGCGGCCGGCGTAATCGGCCCAGGCGCGGAAGTCCGCCCCGCTGAACAGCCCGTTGCTCCAGGCGGTCAGTCCGGTGAGCCCGTAGGCGAACAGATCGAAGCAGCCTTCCACGGTGCCGTTCCGCTGCAGGGGCTGCTTGGCCTTGGCCATGTCCCAGAAGAAGTTGCCGTGTATCTTCTCGAACAGCTCCGTGGCCACATCGCGCACGGCTTCCTGATGGGGAATGGACATACCGTTTCTCCTGGACCGGACCCCGGGAAGGAGCCTTCTTCCATAATAAACCGGGAGAGACGGCGCGGGCGTACCCCTCCCGGGATACGGGGCTTGTCTTTTTCTCCGGCTTGTTCCTCAATGGTGCCCGCGCACCGTGCCCGGAATCCTGGGGCAAAGGACACGCCCGGACCATGACCCATCCTGGGTACCCCCTCGGGCCGGCCCGTATTTGTGAACCGTATCGAACCGAAAGGTCCCATTGTCGCCATGGATCGCGATTCCATAGAAATCGACGTACAGACCCTAGCCCGCTTGCGGGAAGCGTCCGGTCCGCTTACCGTTCTCGATGTCCGCGAATCCTGGGAGGTGTCCCACTGCGCGCTGGAGGACAGCCTGCATATTCCCATGGGCGAGGTCCCCTCCCGGATCGGCGAGCTGCCCGCCGAGGGCGCGCTGGTGGTGATGTGCCACCACGGAATGCGGAGCATGCAGGTGACGCAGTTCCTGCACCACATGGGCTACGAAAACGCCCGCAATCTCGCCGGCGGGATCGACGCCTGGGCGGCCGAGGTGGATCCGGCCATGCCGCGCTACTGAGCGCGCGCCGCTCCGTCGAAGAGCCCGCCCCACGCCGAACCACCCCTGGCGCACGAGGAGACCCGTATGGCCGACCTTTCCATGGAATCCCTGCTGAAGCTCATGGTCCAGAATCAGGGCAGCGACCTGTTCCTGAGCGTCGGCGCGCCTCCGGCCATGAAGATCGACGGCGAGATGAAACGGTTCAAGACCGAGAACCTGTCCCCCGAAGACACCGACCACCTCGCCCGCGAGATCCTGGACACCGAGCAGGCCTGGGAGGAGTTCCGCGCCAAGGGGGGCGCCAACCTCGCCCTCTCCTACGAGAATGTGGGCCGCTTCCGCGCCAACGTCTTCCGGCAGCGCCACAGCGTCGGCATGGTTATCCGGCGCATCAACACCCAGGTGCCCTCCTTCGAGGAACTGGGGCTCCCGGAGGCCCTCAAGGACATCGCCTCCTACAACCGGGGGCTGGTGTTCGTGATCGGCGCCACCGGGTCCGGGAAGTCCACCACACTGGCCTCCATGATCGACTACCGGAACCGCAACCAGGCCGGCCACATCCTCACACTGGAGGATCCCATCGAGTTCATCCACGAGCACAAGAAGTCCTTGGTCAACCAGCGCGAGATCGGGATGGATGCCGAGGATTGGGAATCCGCCCTGAACGACGCCCTTCGCCAGGCCCCCGACGTGGTGCTGGTGGGCGAGATCCGCAACCGGGACTCCATGGAGCACGCCCTCCATCTGGCGGATACGGGACACCTAACCCTGGCCACCCTGCATTCCACCAATGCCGCGCAGACCCTGGACCGCATCCGCAACATGTTCCCCGAGGATCGCCATTCCCAGATCCTCCAGGACATCTCCCTAAACCTGCGCGCCATCGTGGGCCAGCGGCTGGCCCGCCGCCCCGAGGGCGGACGCGCGGGCGTTCTGGAAGTGTTCGTCAACACGCCCCGGGCGGCGGACTTCATCATCGGCGAGCAGTTCGGCGCCCTCAAGGACGTCATGGAGGAGGACCAGCAGTTCGGTATGCAGAGCTTCGACGAGGCGGCCACGGCCCTCTACAAGGAGGGCAAGATCGACGCGGAGGAGGCCATGCGCCAGGCGGATTCCGCCAACAACGTGCGCATTGCCATCAAGAACTTCGAGCGCGAGCAGCAGGGTGCCGAAGGCGAAGGAGAGGACGAGGGACCCGAGATCCCGGACTTCGAGATCCAGGACCAGGAGCCGGAAGGGGATAAGGATCCCGAATAACCCCGGGCCCCCTCCCCCGCCCTCCTGGTTCTACCCCATGGACGCTCTGTTACAAGGCGGGTATGCCGGTAAATAGGATTCAGACCATTTATCGGAGTCATACCCATGTCGTTACCGTTGTGGAAGCAAACCGCGAAGACCGCCCTGGCGCTCTTCTTCGCCCTGGCCGTGGCCGGATGCAATACCATGGAGGGCGCCGGCGAGGATATGGAAGAGGCCGGCGAGGAGACGCAGGACGCCGCCGAATGAGCCTCCTTCTGGCCTTGCCGCGGCAATAAGCCAGTGGCACCGGCCTCCACGGCGGCATGGCCTGCCGTGGGACGCCGACCCCCTACCCCGCTTCCGGCGCCGGCGGCAGGTGGACGGTGACCCGCAGCCCGCCGCCGGGCCGGTTGGCCAGCGTGATATCGCCGCCGTGGGAGCGGACCACGTCCCGGGCGATGGCCAGACCCAGGCCGATGCCGCCGGTTTCCGGATTGCGGGAATCCTCCAGGCGTACGTAGGGGTCGAAGACCCGCTCCGCATCCGCCTCCGGTATTCCGGGGCCGTCGTCGTCCACGAGGATGCGCGGGCCCGCCGCGTCCGCCTCCAGGGTGACCCGGGCCCGCCCGCCGTAGGCCACGGCATTCTCCACGAGGTTGCGTACCGCCCGTTTCAGGGCGGTGGCCCGCACCGGGCTGACCACCCGCTCAAGCGCGCCGCAGGTCACGTCCATGCGGAGGTCCCGCAGGTCCTCGCAGAGGCTGTCCAGCAGCGCCCCCAGATCCACCGGGTGGATCGCCTCCCCCTGCCCCTCCTGGTGCGCGAAGGAGAGGGCCGCCTCGGTCATCCGCTGCATTTCCTCCAGGGTAGCCACCATGCGCTCCCGGCCTTCGCCCTCCGGGAGCATCTCGGCACGCAGGCGCAGGGAGGTGAGCGGCGTGCGGAGATCGTGGGAGATAGCGGCGAGCATCCGGGTCCGGTCGCGGACGAAACGGTCCAGCCGCTCCTGCATGGCGTTGAAGGCGCGGATGGTGCGCCGCACGTCCTCCGGCCCCTGCTCGGGAACGGCTTCGGGCGTGTCACCGCGGCCGAAGCGCTCCGCCGCGCCCGCCAGCCGGGCCAGGGGCCGGGTGGTGCGGCGCACCAGCAGGACCACCACCACCGCCAGGGCCAGGGCGGAAAGGCTCAGGGAGAGCAGCGGCGGACCGAGCCACTTCCAGGAATGGTCATGGTGCAGCAGCACCACGTTCAGCCATTGCCCTCCGGGACCGGGCACGGAGACCGCGAACACCGGCTTTCGGGGCGGGCCGGGACGCCCACGGGCGTGGCCGCCGTGGTCCGCCCTGCGCTCCGGGGGAATGGGACCGGCGCGGTAGGCCGTGGGCGCCCCGCCCAGCAGCTCGGCGAGGCGGCGCTGCAAGGGGTGCACCGGGCCGTTCGCGGCCGCCGGCACGGCCGGTCGCGGCCCCAGGTAGAACCGGCGCCAGTGCGCGCTTACTGAATCCAGATAGCGCGGATGCAGCCGGGAAGGTGCCTCCTCCAGGAACCGAGCTGCGTCCGCGATGCGCATGGCCATGCGGTCCCGGCGGATGTCCTCCACGGCCCGGTCGCGCTCGGCGATGAGGATCAGCAGGCTGACCACCTGGGCCACCGTCAGGGTAAGCACCAGCACGGCGATCATCCGGCCGGCCATGCTCCGGGGCAGTAGCCGCATCAGAGCCGCTCCGGATCGGCGGTGAACTGGTACCCGGCGCCCCAGATGGTCTTTATGAGCCCGGGGTGGGCAGGATCCGCCTCGATCTTGCGGCGTAGGCGGCTGACCTGGTTGTCGATGCTGCGGTCATAGGCGCCCGCCTCTCGCCCCCGGGTGCGGTCCAGGAGCTGGTCGCGGCTGAGCACCACGCGCGGGTGGTCGAGAAAAGCCATGAGCAGATTGAATTCCCCGGTGCTCAGCGGCAGGGCCACGCCGTCCGGACCGACTACCTCCCGCTGGGCCACATCCAGGACCCGGCCGCCGAAGGCGATGCGCTCGGCATCGCCGGCGGAACGCTGCGGCGGCAGGCTGTTGGTGCGGCGCAGCACGGCCTTGACCCGGGCCAGCAGCTCGCGCGGGTTGAAGGGCTTGGTGAGGTAGTCATCGGCGCCCAGCTCCAGTCCGATCACCCGGTCCGTGTCCTCCGCCACGGCGGTCAGGAAGATCACCGGAAGCTCGGTGGTGGCGCGCAGGTGCCGACAGAGGGAAAGGCCGTCCTCGCCCGGCATCATGATGTCCAGCACCACCAGATCCAACGCCGCCTCGCGCAGGACCCGCCGCGCGGCCTCCCCGTCCGCCGCCACGGAGACGCGATAGCCCTGCCGCTCCAGGTATTCCGACAACAGCTCGCGGATCTCCCGATGGTCGTCCACCACCAGGATGTGCGAACCCTCCGCGCCCGGTTCCACCGCGGTCATCTCCCTCGCTCCTTTACGCTATGCGGTCTGCACTCTACCGCTCCCCCCCGGCGGCGCGCAGGAAAGATTTGTAACGAAATGTACCGAAGCGCGGCAGCCGCCACATGTGGCGACAAAAAACCCTTTTCCCGACATATCCGCGCGACAGGCGGGCGCTGTAATGCGGTGACATGAACGGCAACCTTTGGAGACTTCACCATGCAGCGCAAGACGAAGCTGGGAATGGCCCTGGGCGTTACGTTGGTAGCGGGCACCCTGTTGGCGAGCGGAGTCGTGCTCGCCGGCGGCTCCTGCAAGGGGGGCGGTCCGGGCCGCGGCCCCGACCCGCTGGAACGGTTCGACACCAACGGCGACGGCAAACTCACCACCGAGGAGCTCCGCGACTTCCGGACCGAGCGCCTGCACAAGTTCGACAAGAACGGCGACGGCCACCTGGGTCTGGACGAGTTCGAGGGTGCCTGGCTGGCCGGGATGGAAACCCGCATGGTGCGGCGGTTCCAGCATTTCGACCGCGACGGCAGCGGCGAGGTCACCGAGGAGGAATACCTGCGTCCCGTGACGCGCATGATGCGGCATCTCGACCGTGACGGGGACGGCACGGTAACCCGCGAGGAGCTGCGGAAGATGCACCGGTACCACGGCGGCCCGCGGCGCGGACACCATTGAAGCGAACGGGGCGCCCTGGCGCCCCTTTTTCCCCTCCCCAGCCGCACCCCCCGGGATTCCGCCCATCGCCCGCCCCCGGCCACCGAGACTTCCGGCCACTCAGAAGGGTCCCGTAGCCGCGCCGGGCCCCGCCTAGGGCGAGTCCGGTTACCGGACTTTCGGGTGTTTTTCCGCTGTCTAACCTATTAGCTCCCCCACTGACCGCGCCCCACCACCCCGCCGGGGTCCGCCCATTGCGCCTCCAGAGGAAGGGTTCCGGGATATGAGCAGGAATCGCCCCCAGCACGTCGGCTTCATTCCGGACGGCAACCGGCGCTGGGCCCAGGAGCGGGGCATGCCCAAGCAGGAGGGCTACCCCTTCGGTGTGGAGCCCGGCCTGGCGCTCTTCGAGATGTGCCGCCGACAGGGCATCGACGAGATCTCCATCTACGGCTTCACGCAGGACAATACCCGCCGCCCCTCCGAACAGAAGGACGGCTTCAGCGCCGCCTGCGTGGATTTCGGGCTGGAGGTGGCCCGGCGCGGTGCCGCGCTGCTGGTGGTTGGAGACGAGTCGGCCGCGCCCTTTCCCCCGGCACTGCGCGAATTCCGCACACGGCAGGGCACGGGTACCCGGGTCAACCTGCTGGTCAATTACGGCTGGGAATGGGATCTGCGGGGGCTGCGCGACACCGGCCGGCTGCGCTCGGATCCGGTCCCGCGGCTCGACCTCATCGTCCGCTGGGGAGGCGGACGCCGACTGAGCGGCTTCTTGCCGGTGCAGTCCGTCTATGCCGATTTCTACGTAGTGGAGGACTACTGGCCCGATTTCCGTCCGGAGCACTTCCGGCAAGCGCTGGACTGGTTCCGGAACCAGGACCGCACTCTGGGGGGCTGAGGCCGAATCCGGCGAGCCGCCGATCAAAGCCCGCGGCAGCCGTGCCGCTACCGGTGCGCGTTTCCGCGGCTGCGCTTGGACGCCGCGCTAGGTGCCGAAATTCCGGCGCAGGCGGAATCCGCCGTAGTAGCTGCGGCTCGGCATTGCCATCGTTGACGTAGTACTCCCCGAAATAGGAGACGTCCACGGCGGCGTAGCCACCCTTCTCCGGCTGGTAGGCCAGCTCCACCTGGCCGTAATGGCGGGGGGTCCCGGGCAGCTCGTTGCCGTCCAGGTTGGTCCCGCCCTCCTCGAAGTCCGTGAATTCGTAGTCGGAGTAGGTGTAGGCAAGGGCAGCGGCCAGATCCCGCGCCAGCGCCGCCCGCGCGCTCAGCTCCATGCCGTCCCGCACGGTCTCGCCGGCGTTGACGTAGTAGCTCCGCCCCTGCTGGCCCGGGCAGCCCCGGGAGATCAGCTCGTCGCGGGTCTCGATCCGGAAGAGCGCCAGACTGTAGCTGAAGAGGCTGATGTCGCCGCGCGCGCCCGCCTCGTAGTTGCGGGCCTTCTGCGGATCCAGCCCGCGGAAGCCGCCGCCCGCGCAACGGGCGAACTCGGTGGTGGTGGTGGGGGTCTCGCCGGTTCCGGAAATCCCGCCAGTCCGCGAAGGTGCGCAGCCGGATCTTGTGGTGGGCGTCCAGTCGGCTCTCATAGACCAGGCCCACCTGCTGCTCGTCCACCTCCTCCCCGGCGTCGTACTGCAGGTTGCCGGAGCTGGCCTGGTCCCGGTCCTCCTCCACCTGCTCGGCGGTCAGTGCGCCCGGGTACCGCGCCCGCTCGGTTGAACCGCTCCGGATCGTAGAAGACCCGGGCCGCCTCCGCCCCTTGCATGCAGATGGTACTTTCGAGCATCAGCCGGGCGCGGAAGGTGTCGGACTCCAGAGCCCGGCACCGGTTGGAGACGAACAGGCAGCCCAACGCAGCAGGGCCAGTGTGCTTTCCGGACTGCGGTCGTGTGGAATCCACCGTATGGGGCGTTCGGGCTCCCGGGACGGCGGGGGCGGGAGGCCCCCTTCCCGACTGCCACTACCGCGTCATGGTCCCTGCGAAAACCCCACCCGGTCCTGCCATGCCATGGATTCCAGGGCCTTCTGGAAGGCCAGGGGGCCCTTGGCGAAGGCCTTCCACTGGTCCCGGGTCATCCGATCCCGGTGAAAGCTGCCGCTGAAGGCCTCGATGCCCCAATCCAGGGCCTCCCCGGGGGCCAGATTGTGGTACTCCCGGTCGATAACGCCCCAGGCGAGCCGGATGGTGGCGACGCTCCGATATTCGTTTCCGTCCAGGTACACCTTGAACATGTCCCTGTCTCCCTCCGGGGTAGCCCGATGGGAGGGGCGGGCCTAGTTGCCCGCCCCGGTATCGGCATGCAGGGGCTTGGAAGCCTCGAACTGCTGCTTCTGCTCCTCGGTGGCTTCCGCCTGATAGCGATCCTTCCATTCCCCGTAGGGCATGCCGTAGATGACCTCCCGGGCCTGCTCGTAATCCATGGCGACCTCCCGAGCCTGGGCCTCGGCCATGTACCACTTGGCCAGGCAGTTGCGGCAGAAGCCGGCCAGGTTCATGAGGTCGATGTTCTGCACATCGGTGCGATTCTGCAGGTGCTTCACAAGCCCGCGGAATGCGGCAGCCTCTATCTCGATACGCGTCTGCTCGTCCATGAATGGCTCCTCGTTAATAGCAGGAAAACGGGCACACGGCCCGGGATTGGAAAATTGTTCGGCACCGGGCACCGCCATTGGGGGGCGGGCCCGGATCCGGCTCCGCGCCCGCCTTCGGCATGGCGCCCGGTACGAATACCGGCGACCGGGCCCGATATCCCCTTGGGCAGCCCGTATCGGACCGTGTTCGCTGTAAAGCGGGCCGACGGCCCGACATCCGGGTCCGGGAATGCGGACAGCAGGGAAATCAGTCGTTCCAGCGGGCGGGCGAGGGAGAAGCCGGAAGCCTGAAACAGTAAACCGATTTTAACAAAAATTTCCGCTTTTGTTACCAGAAAAATCCTGTGTCTATACTAGCCAATGAGAAGAAAAAACCGAGGAAAGCAAAAATGAGCGAAAAACCTTACGCATACTATAGGGAAGAAGCGCTTCCCCACGGCGGCCCCGGAAAACTATACGAAACCTTGAAAAGAAGCCGGGAGTGCGGGAGCCAACCATGAATTACAAGGACATCGCAGACCTGAGCAAAGACATTTTCTATTCAGGGCACCGGTTCCCGGACAACATGGACCTTATTGTTGGCGTCCCCCGCAGTGGGATGCTGGCCGCCAGCATTGTGGCCACCCACAGGAATCTGCCCTTGATAGACATTGCCGGCTTTCTGGCGGGAACCCCCCCCTGGTTCGGTGACACGAAGGCCTTGAAGCCCTCCCTGCGATTCCAGAGCAGCTGGGAGGCCCGAGCCCCCTTGGTGATTGACGACTCCATCCTCACCGGGGCGTCCATGAAAAAGGTGGGGAAGCAGCTGGAATACGCCGGATTGCGCGATCGGAGCAATATCGGCGCGGTTTACTATGAGCCCGATTCCGAGTACGACATCGATTTCGCTCTGGCGCCCGTGCGCTACCCCCGGATCTTCGAATGGAATCTGATGCACAAGAGCATCCTGAACCATTCCTGTGTCGATATTGACGGCGTGCTGTGCCGGGATCCGACTCCCGAGGAGAATGACGATGGACCCCGTTACCGGGCATTTCTGGAACAGGTTCCCGCGCTACAGACCCCCAGCCAGACCATCGGGTATCTGGTCACCAGCCGACTGGAACGGTACCGCGAGGAAACGGAGCAGTGGCTGCGGGCCAACGGGATACGCTTCCATCACCTCTACATGATGAATCTGGGCTCCGCCGCCGAACGGCGCCGGCTGGGAGGCCACGGATTTTTCAAGGGGAATATCTACAAGAAGGTGGACGCCAGCCTGTTCATCGAGAGCGCGCACCAACAGGCCATGGAGATAGCCCAGATTTCCGGGAAGAGCGTCCTCTCCTTCGAGAACGGGGAGCTGGTACAGCCGGGAGGCATCCGGGGCGCCCTGTCCAGGGGCCGGATGGAGATCCAGAAAGGGAGCTGGAAACGGCACATACCGGAGCCGATCAAGGTTCTCTACCGCAAGTACCTGTTGTCCGGGGGCTTGGTGAAAAACTAGACGCGGCCTCCGCCCCCGGCGCGCCGGTACCGTCCGACCGCATTCGCGGGCGCGGGATATTCACTCCATGACCGTCTCCGGGGCCGCGGCCTCGCCCCGCGTCTCCTGACGCACCTCCTGCGCCCGCTCCTCCTCTCGGGAGCGTTTGGAAGGCATGAAGCGATCCATGATCACGCAGGCGGCCAGGTCCCCGGTAACGTTCAGGCTGGTGCGAAAGCGCTCGAGGATTTGATCCAGGCCGATGATCAGGGCGAGCCCGGTGAGCGGCACCCCCACGCTGCTCAGCACCGAGGATAGGACGATGATGCCCACCCCCGGCACCGCGGGGGTACCGATGGAGGCGCCCAGCGCGGTCGCCACCAGGGCGAGCAGGGCGCTGACGGGGAGCTCCATCTGGAACATCTGCGCCATGAACAGGGTGGCCAGGCCCTGGTAGAGGGCCGTACCGCCCATGTTCACCGTGGCGCCGAGAGGGACCACCAGCTGGCAGATGGAGGGTCGGACGCGGAGCTGCTCCTCGGCGCTCTTGACGGTCACCGGCATGGTGGCCGCCGAGCTGT
This sequence comes from Thiohalorhabdus sp. Cl-TMA, assembly GCF_041821045.1. Lineage (NCBI taxonomy): Bacteria > Pseudomonadati > Pseudomonadota > Gammaproteobacteria > Thiohalorhabdales > Thiohalorhabdaceae > Thiohalorhabdus > Thiohalorhabdus methylotrophus. Next base: position 90,033 of record NZ_JBGUAW010000011.1, read on the forward strand.
TGGTGGAGAAGGCCAGCAGGAACGGCTCCCGGATGCCGGCGAAAAAGCGCAGGGGGTTGCTGCGTCCCAGGCCGGCCACCAGGGCCAGATAGGCGAGCAGCAACAGGGCCATGCCGAGCACCACCGAGCCGGCATACACGCCGAGCCCGGTGAGCACCCCGGGACCCGTCTTGATCATGGCCTGGGCCAGCAGTCCGAAAACGGCCAGCGGCGCGAAGCGCATGGCCGCGCCCACCACCGCCATGGACACGGACTGTATGGAGCCGAACAGATCGAGAAGCGGCCGCGCTGATCGGGGGTCGAGACTGAGCAGCCCGAGCCCCAGCACGACGGCGAAGATCACGATCTGCAGCATATCGCCCTGAGCGATGGCCGCCATGGGATTGGTGGGCAGGGCCTCCGTGACCTGACCCGGGAGCTCGCTGAAGGAAAAGGGCGCCGAGGATCCCGCCCGATCGTCCGGGGCGGCGGGGAGCTTCGCCGATGCAGTCGCTTCCCCGCTTACCGACCCCATCTCGACGTAGCTTCCGGGCTTCAGGGCCAAAGCCACGGTAATACCGATCGCGGTGGCCAGTACGGTGGCCGCCAGGAAGTATATCCCCAGCCACAGCCCCGTGCTCTTCAGTTGCTGGATGTCGGTGGCCCCGGCCATGCCCTGGATGATGGACGCCAGGATCAGGGGAATGACGATCATCTGGATGAAGGCCAGGAAGAGGTGGCCGGGCAGCGAGATCCATTCGCCTACCGCCAGGGCCGTGGACCTGCCGAGCCACCCCGTGTCCGGGCTCATGAGCAGGCCCGCGATCACCCCCAGCACCATGGCCAGGAGCACCTGGAGCCAGAGCCTGCCGATAACCAGACGTCGGACGGGCGCGATGCGGGTCTTCAGGCTCGTTGGGTACAGCGACTCCAGCGCGGTCAGTGGGCTCATGTGTCCAAGCCGCCGGCAATGCTTGCGGGCTCAGCCCCCGTGAGCCCGGTACACGGAAGGTTCACTGGGTTTCACCGGTCCATTTATAGCTATCCACAACGCCGTTCTTTCGATACTGAATCTCCAGCATCTTGAGCTGGGCATCCGACAGTCCCGGCAGGGTCCCGGTACCGTAGTAGTAGGTCCATTCCTCCACCCGCGTTCCATCGGGTCGCACCACCTGTCCGGTGCTCACCGGCTCGCCGAGCCACTGGCGCACATCCGTGCGCTCCGTCTCGCCCACTTCGACCCGTTCCTCGAAGGCCTGAAGGTCGAAGTCCTTACCGACGTCCACCTGGGCGCACCCGGCGGCAAGCATCGCCAGCACCACCAATACCGGCAACCGACGGATCATTGCTGGTCCCCTCGCTTGATCGTGGAAAAGGCCGCTGTCCTGGACTTGCCAAGCCTCGGCACTGTAGCAGAACCCGGGCCGCCGCCGGAAACCCGGAGCCCGCCGCTTTCGGACGGCTGTCTCCATCCGTTTGCCGGCGGGAATGCCGCCCTTCCGGAACGTGCCTCCCAGATGCCCGGCCCCGGGCCGCTCCATGCGGCCGAATACCGGTTCGCCGCCGCAATCGACCTCCGCGGTGCGGAAAATTATCCAGCTCTGGCTATATATAGCCGGACAACTATGCCCATAACCCCTCCCTGAGCAAACGAAAAATAAGCTAATGCGTTGCAGAACAGGAGCTTTTGTAATTTGGCCCGCTACTTGCTTAGTCCAGTAACAGGTTTTCTACCTCCGACTGCACTCGGACAACGGATTCGGGACTCGATTCTCCTGAAGAGCGAGCGGGAGAAGCCATGCCTTATATGGCCCCAATTAGAAGGCCCTGAAGGAGTGTGGGATTCAGGACTTCAATGGAATCGCCGTTCCGTATGGAGAAGCAGCAGTGCCGAAGAGCCGGAGGCGGAAGACGTGCAAACAAAATCCATGCAAGGAGGAAATGTCATGGGACGTCTGACACACCGTTCGGTGTACAAGGGCTCAATGGCCCTGCTAGCCGTCTCTCTTTCCGCCTACGCGGGCACGGCCACGGCCAATGAAAAGCTGCAGGAGCTCGCGAAAAGCGAAAAGAACTGGGTGATGCAGTGCAAGAGCTACGACTGCCAGCACTTCAGTGAATCCACCCAGATCAACGCCTCCAACGTGGAGAACCTGGAGCCGGCATGGTCCTTCTCCACGGGCGTCCTCTCGGGCCACGAAGGCGCTCCCCTGGTGGTTAACGGCATGATGTACATCCACTCGCCGTACCCCAACAAGGTCTTCGCCGTCGATCTGGACAATCCCAACAAGATCGTCTGGCAATACGAGCCCAAGCAGGATCCGGCGGCGCGCTCGGTGGCCTGCTGCGACGTGGTCAACCGGGGGCTGGCCTATTATCCCGGGGAAGGAGACACCCCGCCGCTGATCATCGAGAGCACCCTGGACGGGCACCTGCTGGCGCTGAACGCCAACAACGGGGAGATGTACTGGAAGCTGGAGGTCATGGACCCGAGCGTGGGCCAGACCCTGACCCAGTCGCCCTACGTGGTGAAGGACAAGGTGATCATCGGCTCGTCCGGAGCGGAGCTGGGCGTGCGGGGCGTGGTGACCGCCTACGATATTAAAACCGGCGAGCAGGATTGGCGCGCCTACGCCACCGGCCCTGACAAGGACCTGCTGCTCGCCGATGACTTCAACAGCGCGAACCCACAATACGGTCAAGAGGGCCTCGGACTCAAGACCTGGGAAGGCAACCAGTGGAAAGTGGGCGGCGGCACCAACTGGGGCTGGTACGCCTACGATCCGGAAGAGGAGCTGGTCTACTACGGCGCCGGCAACGCTGCTCCCTGGAACGAGACCATGCGCCCCGGCGACAACAAGTGGACCAACACCATCTTCGCCCGGGATGTGGATTCGGGTAAGGCCGAGTTCGCCTACCAGAAGACGCCCCACGACGAGTGGGACTACGCCGGCGTCAACGTGATGATGCTCTCCGAGCAGAAGGTCGACGGCGAAACCAAGAAGCTGCTCACCCACCCCGACCGGAACGGCATCCTCTACTCCCTCGACCGCACCAACGGCGACCTCGTCGCGGCCGACAAGATGGACGACACGGTGAACTGGGTGGAGCACGTCAACCTGGACACCGGCACCCCCGTCCGGGATCCCGAGTACGGCACCCGCATGGGCCACAAGACCAAGGGCATCTGCCCGTCGGCCATGGGCTACCACAACCAGGGCGTGGACTCCTACGACCCCGACAAAGAGCTGTTCTTCATCGGCATGAACCACCTGTGCATGGACTGGGAGCCCTACATGCTTCCCTACCGCGCGGGGCAGTTCTTCGTGGGCGCCAACGTCTGGACCTATCCCGGACCCAAGGGCAACCGCGAGGAGAGCACCGGTTCCGGCCAGATCAAGGCCTACGACGTCAAAACCGGCGAATTCAAGTGGTCCAAGATGGAGCGCTTCGCCGTCTGGGGCGGCACCACCGCCACCGCCGGCAATCTGGTCTTCTACGGCACCCTCGACGGCTTCATCAAGGCCCGCGACTCCCGTACCGGTGAGCTGCTGTGGAAGTACAAGCTGCCCTCCGGCGTGATCGGCCATCCCATCACCTACAAGCACGACGGCACCCAGTACGTGGGCATCAATTACGGTGTCGGCGGCTGGCCGGGTGTGGGTCTGGTCTTCGACCTGGAGGATCCCTCCGCCGGACTCGGCGCTGTGAACGCCTTCAAGAAGCTCCAGGAGCACACCCAGATGGGTGGCGGCTTCATGGCCTTCTCGCTGGAAGGGGATACCCCGTTCGACAACGTCGACGTGGGTGAGTACCAGGCCAGCAACTGAGCCGCTGCATGCAAGAGGCCACGGGCGCGTGCCTCCGCGCGCGCCCGCTCTTGTACCCAATTGTGCGCTTTCGGAGCTGTATCACATGAAGCATGCATTCAAATCGCTAGGTTTGGCCGCGGCGCTTCTTTGGCCGGCATTCGGCCAAGCCGCCGGCGACATGGGCAAGGAAACCCTGCGCGTATGCGCGGCCAAGGACGAGCTGCCCTATTCCAGCGCCGAGAAAAACGGCTTCGAGAACGAGATCGCCGAGATTGTCGCCGATGCCATGAACCGGGAGCTCAAGTTCGTCTGGGCGGACCGGCCGGGCATCTACCTGGTGCCCGAATTCCTCCGGAAGGACAAGTGCGACGTGGTGATGGGCCTGGACTCGGATGACCCACGAGTGGCGACCACGCAGCCCTATTACCGCTCCAGCTATGTCTTCGTCTACCCCGCAGACGCCGGGGTGGAGGTGAAGGACTGGGAGAGCGGTGATCTGGCGGACATGACGCGCTTCGCCGTAACGCCCTACAGCCCGGTGGAGGCCAAGCTGCGCGAAATGGGCAAGTGGCGGAACAACCTCAACTATATGTTCTCGCTCATCGGCTACGCGTCGCGCCGTAACGAGTACGTCCGCTACGACCCGCAACGGATGATCTCGGAGGTCGCCAGCGGCAAGGCCGATATCGCCATCGTCTGGGGCCCGAAGGCCGCGCGTTACGTAAAGCAGGCCTCCCGCGAGCTGACCATGAATGTGGTCCCCGACACCCGGACCTCGGACGGTCCGGTGGTCTTCCATTACGCCCAGTCCATGGGTACCCGCAAGGAAGACAAGGCGCTGCGTGACGCGCTGAACCAGGCCATAGAGGCCCGGTACGACAAGATCCGTTCGGTTCTGAAGGACGAAGGCTTTCCCCTACTCGGAGTCGCCGGGTCGGCGACCGCGAAAAACCATACCGGAGATTGATCCTAAATGAGGCAAAGCAAACGGACCCGCCTGCTGTCGGGCGTGTTTTTGGCCAGCGTCTCCCTGGCCCTCCTCTCGAGCCCCGTGCTCGCGAAGGAGATATTCCGCAACACCGTCACCGGACAACCACTCGATCTTTCCAAGGCGGAAGTGGGCAAGAACCCGGAAGCGGTGAAGAAGTTCGAGCAAACCGGGCATAACCCTTTGAACGGCAATGAGCAGGCCATCGAAAAGGGGGAGCGGAACTTCCTGACCGCCTGCTCGGGGTGCCACGGCCACCATGCCAAGGGGAAGATCGGCCCGTCGCTGGTTGACGATTACTGGACCTATACCACGAACGCCACCGACGCCGGCCTTTTCGCCACGATCTTCGGCGGTGCGCGTGCTCAGATGGGCCCGCACTACTCGACGCTCACCCGGACGGAGATGCTTCAGACCATGGCCTACATCCGGAGCATCTACGAGGGCAAGGCCTCCGAGGCCGAATGGCTCACATCGAAAGAGCGCGAGGCACTGCGTGAAAAACGCGGGAACCAGTGAGTCCGGAACGGGAGCTCCGCCGCCCCGCTTCGCGGGACACGGGTGGCCGCTCTGCACACCCCGCCCGGCGGGAAACAGGAGGATCCGAAGCCATGATCCGCAGGATCGCGGGAGTTACCACCAAGCAGGAACGCACCACAGGAGGTAGGACCATGAAGAGCAAGACCACCATTCTCGGCGCTTCATTCATCACTCTGGCCGGCCTGCTGACCGTCGGCCCGGCAATGGCTTATGACGGCACCAACTGCGAGGCCCCGGGCCAGTGCTGGGAGCCCAAGCCCGGCTTCCCGGAGAAGGTCGAGGGCACCAAATACGACCCGAAGCACAAGGAAAGCGAGCTCAACAAGCAGCAGGAGTCGATCCAGGCCATGGAGAAGCGCAACGCCATGCGCGTCGAGCACTTCAAGGAAACCGGCAACTGGGTCTACGACGTCGAGAAGCTGAAATAACGCAGCACGGAACCCCGAAGGACAGCCATCCCCAGCGATGGTGAGCGACCCGGCCCCCGCCGCCGGCGGGGGCCGCTTATTTCCAACGGGCCGGCCCGCCGGCCGCAAACCGGGAACGCTTATGCATGAGGAGAACGTCCTCGCCGACTGGCACGCCCGGGCCACCGCGCTTGAGGAGCAGGTCAATGCGGTGATGGTGGATCAGTCGCACGCGGTCCATCTCATGCTGGTGGCAATCTTCGCGCGGGGCCACGCCCTGCTCGAGGGCGATGTCGGCGTCGGCAAGACCACGCTGCTGCGCGCCCTGGCCCGTGGCCTGGGGGGCGGGTATGAACGTCTCGAGGGAACGGTCGACCTGATGCCCTCGGACATGGTCTACCACACCTACGTCAACGAATCCGGACAGCCCTGCGTGGAGCCGGGTCCGCTGCTGCGCCACGGCCAAGGCCTGGCGACCTTCTTTTTCAACGAGATCAACCGTGCGCGGCCACAGATGCATTCGCTTCTGCTGCGGCTCATGGCCGAGCGCTCCATGGCCGCCTTCAACCGCGAGTATCACTTCCCGCACCTGCTGGTCTTCGCCGACCGCAACCGGGTGGAGCGGGAAGAGACCTTCGAGCTGCCCGCGGCGGCCCGCGATCGCTTCTTCATGGAGATCAACGTGACCATGCCGGAAGCGCGCGAGGCCCGGCGCGCCCTGATGGCGGATCCCCGCTTCCATGACACGGACCGCCTGATCGAGGAAGTCGAGCCCGGCATCGTCGACTACACCGCCCTCAACGACCTCGCCACCACCCTGCAGCACCGGATCACGGTCAGCGAGGCCCTGCAGGACTATGCCCTCGACCTGTGGGAAGCGGTCCGCGCTCCCGCCTACCACGGCATCCACCTCGACGACGTGGACACGGAGACCCTTGTCGCCGGCGGGGGCAGCCCCCGCGGCATGAGCATGATGATCCGCGCCGCCCGCGTGCATGCCTGGCTGGCGGACCGGGCGATGGTGGTGCCGGAGGATATCCGCGCCGTATTCCTCGAAACCGCGGGCCATCGCATCTTCTTCAACCCGGTCTACGAGCTGCGGCGCGACGAGATCATCGGTCGCCTCATCGGCGCCGCACTGGAACGGGTGGCTGCGCCTTGACGGCCGCCACGGTCCACAACGAGGCAAGCGAATTCGTCTACCGCTTGCGCTGGCGGCCATGGGGACTGCGTCCCGGTGGCCACGTGGGCCAGCGGGCCGGCATGGGCCATCTCTTCCTCGGCTACGCGTCGCTGCTGGACCATCCCGACCCGCGGCGCCTGGACCTGCGGGCCAGCCTACGGGACCCGTTCGGTACGCTATTCACGCGTACCTTCCGGCAACGGTCCGCCATCACCGTGATGGTCGTGGCCGATCTATCCTCCTCCATGCGCTTCGGGGACAAGGCGACGTTCCTGCGCGGATTCGTGGACGCCACGGCCCGCTCGGCGGCCGCCTGTGGCGACGCGTTCGGATTCCTGGGAACGGGGGACCGCCTGGAAGACGCCCTCCACCTCCCGCCGAGCTTCCGCCGTGGCGCCGCCCAGCGGCTCAAGGGTCTGCTGGACAACGGCCCGCCGCTCGGAGAGACGGCCCAATCCCTGGAGGCTGCGGGGGCGCGCCTGCCCCGCCATCGCTCCCTGGTGCTCCTGGTATCCGATTTCCACTGGCCCGAAGACCGCCTCGAGCGCGTGCTCCAGGGGCTGTCGCGGCACGACGTGGTGCCGGTGGTGGTCTGGCACACCCGCGAATACACCGAGCTGCCCCGCTACGGACTGGTGGGCCTACAGGACCCGGAGAGCGGCCACCGCCGCATGCTGTTCATGCGGCCAGGGCTGGCGGAGCGGCTACGAGCCTCCTATCAGCGGCGGCGGCAGATACTGACGCGCGTCTTCACGCGCTTCGGCCGCAGGCCGTTCTTCAGCGGCGAACGCTTCGATCCCGATGCGCTTACCGACTACTTCCTGGGGACACCATGAAGGCCCGGGGGCGAATTTGGGCAATACCGCTGCTGGTCCTGGCCTCTGCATGGGCGCTGCCGGCCAACGCCGCCGGGATCGACCTCTCCGTTACCGAGCCGCGGTCCTACGGCCACGTGGCCGGCGACCGCATCGAGCGCCGGCTGCGTCTGCGGCTGCCTCCCGGATACCGCCTCGAGCGGACGTCCCTGCCCGCCACGGGCAAGGTCAACTACTGGCTGGAGCTCGCGGACATGGCGGTGGACGGCGGCGACCGGGGCGGTACGGCCCGGGTCACCCTCGGCTATCAGCTCTTCTACGCACCCCTTCAGGTGGTTCCCCGGCGCTTGCCCGCCTTCCGGATATCGGCGAGCAACGATGCCGGCGAGCGGCTGGAGGCGCGGGTACCGAGCTTCGATTTCACCATGTCGCCGCTCATAGCCCTCCGTCCCGAGGCGGAGTTCGGCGACCCGGAGAACGGGATCATGGCGGCGGACGAGCAGCCGGATCGGTTGCCGGTGGCAGAGCCGCGCCGGGGCGCGCTGACCGCTTTCGGCGTCTTCTCCCTGGCGCTCCTGCTCTGGGCCTGGGCGGCCGACCGCCTGCCGGGGCGCCGGCGCGGGCCCTTCGGGCGAGCGGTCCGATCGCTGCGCCGACTTCGCGAATCGGACCGCGGGGCCACGGAGGCGGCCATGCGCACGCTCCACCGAGCCTTCGACGAAACGGCGGGGCATGCCGTATTCGCGGAGGACGTGGACGCATTCGTAACCACCCACCCGGCCTTCTCGGACCTGCATGACGACATCGCCGCCTTCTTCGAATCGTCGCGGCACCTGTTCTTCGCCGCGGACGACGGGCCCCGGGGCTACGAGCTCGACGAAGTGCGGGATCTGACGAGCCGCTGCCGCGCCCGCGAGCTGCGGACATGAGCATGGGCTTCGAGCATCCGTGGCTGCTGGCGGCGCTGCTGCTGGGGCTGCTGCCGTGGTGGCGCCTCCCCTTGCGGGAGCGGGAGCACGCCTGGACGGCCATGCTGCCCCGCGACGGCCTCTCCCGGATCGTGGACTTCGGTCTCCGAGCCGCCGGCCTCCTGGCCGTGACCGCCCTGCTTCTGGGCCTGGGCGGACCGTACCTGGGCCAGCAAACGGTGGAGCGCATCACACGCGGCGCCCATATCGTGCTCACGCTGGACCGCAGCCGGAGCATGGACCAGACCTTCGCGGGCAGCAATCCGCAGGGCGGCGAGGAATCCAAGAGCGATACGGCGCGCCGGCTGCTTTCCGCCTTCATCGAGCGCCGCGAGCACGACCTGTTCGGCGTGGTGACCTTCAGCACCCGGCCCATGCCGGTACTGCCGCTCACCGACGACCAGGCGGCCGTGCGCGCCGCCGTGCGGGCCGCGGCCACCCCAGGGCTCGCCTTCACCAACGTGGCCCTGGGCCTCCAGAGCGCGCTTTCCTATTTCGAGGATTCCCGGCCCAGCGCCTCTCGGGCCGTGGTGCTCCTCTCCGACGGCGCCGCGGAGATCGACTTCAGCAGCGCCGCCCGGCTGCGCACGCTCTTCGCGCGCGACAACGTCGCGCTCTACTGGATCTTCCTGCGCACTGAGGGCAGCCCCGGCCTGGAGCCGCATCCCGGAGCGCCGGGCAGCGATAAGGCCGAGGTGCTTCCGGAGCAGAAGCTGCACCGCTTCTTCAAGAGCCTGGACACCCCATACCACGCCTACGAGGCGGAGAACCCGGAGGCCCTGGCCCGGGCCATCGAGGATATCGGCCGCCTGGAATCGCAGCCGCTGGTCTACGAGCAGCGCATTCCCCGTCAGGATCTCAGCGGCTTGTTCTTCGGGCTCGCCGGGGCGCTGCTGCTGTTGCTGGTGGCCGCCAAAGCCATGCAAAGGGAGCTGGTGGCATGACCATTCGACGGATATTGCGCTCCGCCGCTCTGGCCGTGGCCCTGGCAGCGGCGGGGATCTCCGCCTGGCAAGGCTGGCAATGGCTGCATAACGCCCATCAGAACGAGCGCATCCGGAAGGTCCTCGCCCATGCGGATGTGCGGATCACCCCGGAGGCGCCCCTGGCGGTCCTGTTCGCGCGGGGCTATGGCGAAGGCGAGCTCGAGCGCTATCGCGAGGCCCGCTCCGCCTATCAGACCATCTGGATCCGAACAGACGGCGGCCGCCGGGGGGATCCCCGCGATTACGCCGTACGGGCGCGCTACAACCTCGCCAACCTCTATCTGCGGCGCGCCACGGAACGGGCCCGCAACGGCGAGGTGGACGGCGCCCGCACCATGGCCGAGCTCGCCAAGGAGGCGTACCGGGACGCCCTGCGGGCGCGGCCCGCCTACTGGGCCGCCAAGCGCAACTTCGAGGCCGCTCAACGGCTGGTGCGCGATCTGCCGAACAGCCAGGGCACCCCGGAGGAGGGCGCGGAGCCCAAAGAGGACGTCTGGTCGCAGATGCCGGGATTCCCGCGGGGGGAGCCGTGAGCCTCCGCAGCACCTTCACCGATATCCGCTTATGGCTGCTGCTCGCCGCCCTCCTGCTGGCACTCGCCACCTTCCTGGTGCCCCGCTGGCCCATGCGCCAGCCGGTCTACAGCACGCTGTTCGTGGTCGACATCACCCGCAGCATGAACGTGGCGGATTACCGCGTCGCCGGCGAATCCGTCACCAGACTGGAGCGTGCCAAGCAGGCCGTGGCCCAGGCCGTATCGCGCCTGCCCTGCGGCTCGCGGGCGGGGCTGGCGCTGTTCACCGAGCGCACCATCAACATCACGCTCATGCCGGTGGAGGTATGCGGCAGCTTCAACAGCCTCCAGGCCAGCATCGAGCAGATCGACTGGCGCATGGCCTGGGCCGCGGACAGCAACATCAACCGGGGCCTGTACTACGGCATACAGCTCGTGCGGGACCTGCGCGGCCAGCCGGCCGTCGACGAGCGTACCGCGCTGGTGCTCCTCACCGACGGCCATGAGGCGCCCCCGGTGAACCCGCGTTACGAGCCCGACCCCGCCGAGCTGGTTCCCGGCAAGAAGCCCGATGCCCTCGGCGCCCCGCCGCCGGACGCCCCCCCGCTCCACGGCGTGCTCGTGGGCGTGGGGGGATATGAGCCGGCCCCGATCCCCAAATTCAACGCCCAGGGCGAGCGCATCGGCGTCTACGGCCCGGACGACGTGCAGCAGTCCTCCAAGTTCGGCCAGCCGAAAAACCCCGAGGAGATCGAGGGCTACGTGCCCCGCAACGCGCCCTGGGGACGGCACAAGAAGACCGGCAGCGAGCACCTCTCCGCGGTGCGCGAGAGCCATCTGCAGTCCCTGGCGGCAAAGGCCGGCTTCGAGTACCTGCACCTGGAAGACCACGCCGCGCTCTATCAGGCGCTGACCCCCACCGATTGGGCGGACCTCCGCATGCGGCGCACCGATATCCGCTGGCTGCCCGCCGCGGCCGCGTTGTCGGCCCTGATCCTGGTCTACGTCCTGACCATTTTCGGCGACCTGCAACGCGCACGACTCTTCACAGCACACAAATCCCGCGTTTCGCGAAAGGAAAGGAGCAACTGATGAAGTCACTCGTCCGCACTCTGGGCATCCTCCTCCTGCTGCCGGCCGTGGCCCTGGCCCATGGTCCGACGCCGCAGAAGGCCCGGGAGCAGATTCACATCGATGCCGCACCGGGGGCGGTCTGGGAGGTTCTGGGAGATCTTTCCTCCCTGGCGGACTGGCAGCCGCGGCTGAAGGCCGTGCAAGTGGAAGGCAGCGGCAAGCAAGCCAAACGGGTGCTGGTTTTCAATGACGGCGGCACGATCACAGAGGGCATGGACGAGTACGACCCCGAGCGGCACTACATGGGCTACCGGCTCTCGAAGGAGGACCCCGAGGTGTTTCCGGTGAGCTTCTATACCGCGACGCTGGAGGTGAAGCCCGATGGCAACGGCAGCAAGGTGGAATGGATCGCGCGCTTCTACCGGGGCGATACGGGCAACTTCCCAGAGGAGGGGCAGACCGACGAGGCCGCCCAGAAGGCCATGCACGGGTTCTTCCAGGATGGGCTGAAGGGCCTCAAGGCCGAGGTGGAGGGCGGGTGATGCGCCCTACCCGCCCCCTCGCGGCCCTGGCGGCGGCGCTTCTGGGCGCCCTGACCGCCTGCGCGCCGGAGCCGCCCGACTCCGCCAAGGCCTGGATGACCGTCCAGGGCGATGATGCCGTGCAGGTGCTCGACCCCGCCAGCAGCAGCCGCGTCGCCCGCATCAGCGTCCCGGAGGGTCCCGTGGGGATCGCGGTGGGCGAGCGGCGCGTCTACGTGAGCCATCCGGAAACCAGCCGGGTGAGCGTGATCGACAAGGAAGCGCGCCGGGTGACCGACGTCTGGCGGGTGGGCAGCGAGCCGTTCGGCGTCGCCCTGGCCGGCGAGGCGGGGCGGCTCTACGTCACCGATTGGGCCATGGACCGCGTGCATGTCCTCGACGCCGCCGACGGCCACCTGATCGCCCAGATCGGCGTCGGGAAGGAGCCCGCGGGGGCCGCGGTGACGCCGGACGGATCGCGGCTGCTGGTGGCCAACCGGGAAGGCGACAGCCTTTCGGTCATCGACACCGCCGGTAACGCCCGTGTGCGCGAGGTGCCGGTAGGTCACGCGCCCTTCGCCGTTCTGGCCGGCCCGGAGGGCAGGCGGGCCTTCGTCGCCAACGTGCGCAGCGACGACGTCCATGTGGTCGACATCGCCGCGGGCACCACCGAGCAGCGGATTAGCACCGGCATCTTCCCCTATGGACTCGCCCTGGCCGACGGCGGCCGCACGCTGCTGGTAACCGAGCAGCGCGCCGGGACGCTGGCCCGCTTCGAGGTGGCCAGCGGCGCCCTCATCGACCGGATCGAGGTGGGCGGCCAGCCCGACGGCATCGCCGTGGACGCGGCCACGCACCGCGCGGTGGTGGCCAACTGGCTGGACGATACGGTCTCGGTGGTGGATCTGGATCGGGGGAAGCAGACCGCGACCATTGAGGTGGGGGCCGGACCCCGCGGCTTCGGGCGGTTCATGGAATGAGCATGCGCCCTGTGGGGCCGGAGCGGTTCCGAAACGTTTCCGAGGCCCATCGCTCCCGCCTTTCATCAGGCCCCGGACAGGGGCGGTTCCCTGCCGCCGTGGAACAGCCGCAGCTCCCATCGACCGGTGGCGTCCTCCCGGCGCAGGATGTAGATTGCCCCACCCCGTACCCGGACCTTGAGGTACAGATGGCCGCTGCCCGGCCAATGGTCGAGCATGGCTTCGATCTCCTGGCGGTGGCCGCTCAGGTAGAAAGCCCGCGGCTCTTCTCCGGAGCTTCCGCCGGGCTCGACGGTGACCTCCAGCATGATTCCGCCAGGCTACCGGTCCTTCCCGCCGCCCGCATTCGCCCGAACCGCTTCCAGGGCCTGCTCGACCGCGGCCCGCTCTTCGTACATGCGGGCCTGTAAGCCCCTGGAGCGGGCCCGCTCCACATGGCCCGAAGCGTCATCAATGAACAGGACGCGACCGGGGTCGACACCCAGATCCGCCACCACGTCGTCGAACAGGGTGGGATCCTGCTTGCCCTTGCCCATTCGGTAGCTGTTGTAGACGCGGTCGAATTCCGCCAGGAAACCGTCACGGCGATCGAGACGCTGCAGCCAGTCGGTCTGGTCGGTGAGCAGACCCACCCGGATGCCGGCCTCCCGAAGCCGGCGCACCCATGCCAGCATCCAGGACCGGAGCCGGAAGCGGGGAAGCACGGCATCCGCTCCCTCCAGCGGCTCCACCCACAGACCGGTACGCTCACCCAGGATCCGCCAGAAGTCGGCCTCGCTTCCGGTCCCCGTCACGTAACCGGAATCGTACACGGCGTCGGTGGAATGGCTCGTCACCTGCTCGGGATCGAGACCATGATGCCGGGCCAGGGCCTGAAGTCCCGCCTTCAGGCCCTCGTCGGCCACCACCCCTCCGTAGTCGAGGAGCACCCATTCGATGGCTGCCTGCTGCACTGGATCCCCCTGTGGTCAGGTTCTGGGAACAGGATCCAACAAACGGACGGCGCCACCAAGTGCACCACCGGCGGGAAAGGGGCATCGGGCCGTATACGATCGGCCGGACCCTACTGGAAGTCCTTGGTATAGGTGATCTGGTAGGCGGTGGCGTTGTTCTCCCCGAACACGGCGTTCTTCATGCGCTGCTCGAAGCGGAAGGCCCGGAGCTTGAGGATTCCGCCCTGACCGAGGGGTACCCCCAGCTTCATCCCGTAGGTCGTGGACCGGAGCCTCGCCAGACGGTTGTCAGCGCTCACGTAGCGCGGCACGGACTCCCCCGTGGCGAGGTTCCGCACATAGAAATCCGCCGCGGTCTGCCGGTAGTAGCGCCCGAAGGGCTCCAGGAAGAAGCGCTCGGAGCCGAGCTGATAGCGATAGCGCAGATTGACGGTATGGGAGTCGATTCCCCAGCCGTCGGTGTAGTACCGGTAGTCGAGGGCGAGGGTATCCCGATCCGCGCGCAGCTCGTGGACCAGACTGGCGAAGAGCCCCTTGCGCCTGCGCTCGGTGGGCCGACTCTCGTAGATCCGGGTGAGCTCGATGTCATTCTCGTTGGCGACGCTCACCACCTTGTAGGGGTCGGTGTGGTAGCCCTCGGAGACCGTGTAGAACAGGTTGAGCTGCATGAGGGTCTTGGGGTTCACGGCGTGGGTGATGCCGATCACCCCGTCAAGGGTCTCGCGCCGGCCCTCCCCCGCGAAGTCTTCATCGGCGGTATCGCTGCCCGGTACGGGGGTGCGACCGTCCAGCTGCGCGATCTTGTCCGTGGAGCCGCCGAAGGCCAGGGAGAGGGTGGTCTGCTTGTTGAAGAAATCCTTCTCCGCGGTGATCCCCCCGCCCAGCGCCTCGTAGTCGCTCTCCACGGAGACGTAGGCATTGGGCCGGACCCGGAAGGTCCGCCAGAAATCGTGCGTCCACGCCATGTCCACCGCCAGCCGGGTATCCTCGAAAGGCGCCAGCGCCTTCGCCTCCCCCGAGGTGGTGAAGCCGGCTCCGGAGGTCCCGGTTACCGTGGTCACGCTGGAGGTCTGGACGGCGCCGGTGTGCGTGGAGCCGGTCATGGTATCCAGCACCACCCCCAGCTTGATGGAGTCCCGATCGCTCATGTCGCCGCGCACGTCGATCATGTACGACTCCACGTCGACGCGGTCCTCCTCGCTGTAGCTGAGGTAGGACGCATCCACCGACCAGTTGTTGCCGTAGACCTCGGCGGATTCCGCGTTCTGCCCGAGCAGGCTGGCGGTGGCCGCGGCGAGCAGCCCGCCGATGGATTTCGATCTAGTTGCAGCCACAGCCACCCGCCCCCACTCCGGAGCCGCCCGTGGACGCCTCCTTGCTGAAATAGGTGTGCTCATCCACATAGGCATCCACCGGGTCGCCCCCGAGGCGCATGGATTCCTCGGCCAGCGTGCCGCGCTCCCAGGCCTTGACCTTGCGGAAGTCCATCGGGCCGTTGTTGGCGCAGGCGCTCAGGAGCAGAGCCGCCAGTAGCGGCAGGACCGTGCGACGCGCCCCCCTCATTGGGCCGCCCGTACCTGGCGGGCGATCATGCGCTCGAGGCGCTCGCGCTCGCCCAGCCGGAAGCCGAGCTCGCGATGGACGATGCGACCGTCCGGTCCCACCAGGTAGGAGCTCGGCATGGCGGAGACGCCATACTTCTCGGCCAGGTCGCCTCCCGGGTTGAAGACCACCGGAAAGTCGACGGGCACCTCGCGCAGGAAGCGCTTCGCATCGGCGGTGGACTCGTCGAGGTTCACGGCGGCGATGACCAGGCCGTCGTCGGAATAGCGGTCGTGTAGCTCGTTCATCCAGGGAAAGGACTGCCGGCACGGGCCGCACCAGGAGGCCCAGAAGTCCACGTAGACCACATGGCCGCGGAGCTCCGACAGCATGGCGGAGCCGTGGAAGTTCGGGCCCTGGATCCGGAAGTCGGGGGCGCGGTCGCCGGTGTCGGCGGCCAGGGCGGAGGTGACGGCGCCCGACAGCAGGGCGGCGAGTAGCAGCAAGCGGGATAAAAGGGTGTGCATCGGCTTCGGCTTCCCTGCGTCGGTTGGAAAGGTCCCGGCGATCAAAACAGGGTCGGCTCCCCGGCCCGGGTTTCGTCGATGGGCGCATCGCCGGAGGGATTCCGCTCCGGGTCGGCGGTCATGGCCTCCGGCCTCTGCGCCCCGAAGTAGCCGTACACCGTGGACGCCACGGCCATGGGCTCGGCCTCGTAGCTGCCGTCGGTGGGCATGGTGTACTGGTTGTTCTCGCCGGCCGTACCCACCCGCTCGGTGGCGCCCACCACCTTGCCGAGGGCCCCCGAGGGCCGCAGGGCGGCCCCGCCGAGGGTGTAGAGGTTCTGGTTGTTGGCGTGGTCCCAGCCCATGGAGTTGTTGAGGTTCACCAGCCGCCCGAAGTCGCCAAAGACGTTGATAACGATGTTGTCGGTGGGCCGGGACCCCGTGCTCGACAGCCGGATGTGGCGCATGGCCACGCGCAGGGTGTCCATCACGTCGTTCATGCGGCCCGGGTACTTGTCCACCCCGTTGTTGTGGTCGTCCCAGCCGCCCAGGCCGTCCGAGCCGGCGGTGATGTAGACGGTGCTCGGGTTGGCGATGGCCAGGGTCACCGCCGCCCGCACGTTCTCCGCGAATCCGTTGTTCGGGTACTGGAGCTCGCCGGTGGTGTCGTCACCGTCGGGGTCGGCCGTCCCGACATTGGGAAGGGCTTCGTCGCGGGCGGTCTCGAGCCGGCCGATCAGGTCCTCCATGGTCCTGCGGTGCTCGAAGCCGTTGGCGGCGGCCTCGAAGCGCTCGCGGTACCCGGCCTCCGCCATGACCGTGCCGCGCAGGCGCTCGAAGACCGCCTCGTTGGTGGCATTGGTCTGGCCCCGGCTGTAGGGATTGTCGAAATCCCGGTTCATGGTGATCGGCCGCAGGGCCAGGGGCAGCTGCTTGTCCGGGTCGATGGCGTAGGACGTCGACTCGCCCTCGAAGGACACGAAGGGCAGCGGCATGCCCGGAAGCCCCCCGTCGAAGCTGCTCACCGCGGTGCCGTCGGCGAGACTCGCGGTGGCCACCCGGTCGCGGTGCGTGTGGAGCAGGCCGGCCAGCCGGGTACCCACTCCCGGGCTGTTCTCCACGGCGAGCGCCCCCTTGTTGGCGATGAAGATGCTCTCGCGGTGGGAGCGGGTGGCGTTCTTGCGCTTGACCAGGGTGCGGTACACGGAGAGATCGCCGCCGGCGATCATGTCCTCCATGTGGGCGCCGCCGGCGTCCTGCCAGAAGCCGTGCGGGGTGATCTGGCCGCCGTCGGTGGTGAAGTCGAGGATGCCGTCGCCGAAGGCCTCCGTATAGGAGTTCTGCGAATTGGCGTCGATGTCGGCGATGTTGGTCAGGTTGCCCGCGAGCTCCGAGGGACCGCCGTACAGGAAGATGTTGATCACCTGCGGCATGACGGTGGGCGGGGTATAGCCCACCGCGCCGTAGTCGGGGCTGAAGGCGCGGGCGCGGCGGGCCAGCAGCGAGAGCGGGAATCCGACCGGGATGGCGCGCGCCAGGCCCAGGCCGCCGCCCATCTTGAGGAAGTTTCTGCGATTCATGGCGCGGTACCTACTGAACGGCCCGGTAGTAATAGAGCTCGGGCAGGCGCGAGATGTAGTCGAAGATAGCGCGGGCGAAATCATCGGCGCGGTTGTCGTCCACCCATTCCAGGCTGGCGTCGTCCCCCTCCCGGACCCAGTAGCGCTGCCGCGCCAGGTCCAGGAGCTCGGCCTTCTCGGCGTCGGTGGCGAACCGCCGCGCACCGGTCAGGAAGACGTAGTCGACAAACTCGCGCAGATCCAAGGAAGCCAGCGGTGAATAGAGGTCCTCCGTATCCCGCCGGTAGAACAGGCCGTGCTCCCCGGGATATTCCGAGTGATTGCCGTCGTAGGCGCGGTGCTGGAGAAGCACCCGCTCGCGCATGGCCTTGTGGTAGTTGGCGAAGCTGAGCGCGTCCATGGGAACGTCCGGCTGCCGGCCGATCTTGTACTCCATGGTCGCCCAGCCCATGTTGTCCAGGTACATCTGGCTATAGGACAGGCGGGTCATGCGCCGGAATATGTCGTCGTCAACCTCGCCGCGCTCCGGATAGGCGGACCACTTCAGGCGGGCAAGGGTGCCGAACAGGTTCTCGTCCACCGCCTGCACCCGCCTGGTGCCGAGCAGGTACTCGCGGGAGAACAGGATCGCCTTGAAGATATCCTCGAAGGTCTCGGGACCGCTCTTGACGATGGACTCCACCATGGCCAGGCGGTCCTCGGCGCTGCGCCCCGCCATCAGATAGTTGACGATCACCTCCACCACCCGCGGCATGAAGCGCGGATCGCTGACGATGACGTTGTAGAGGTCGTCACAGTTGGTGATGTAGTACTGGTCGAGGATCACCTGCGGCCGGCTGTTGGCGAAGGGCGTCTGCACCAGCTCGTAGCCCATGTCCTCGTCGGTGAGGTAGAAGTCCTTGCAGGCGATGCCGCCCTTGCGGGAGTCCTCCTCGGTATCGAACAGCCCGAGGTAGAGCTCGAAGGCCTCCAGGGCATGGTTCTCGGGGGAGCGCGAAACGCGCCAGCGGCTCAGGGTGGGCAGGTGGCCGCGCACGATCTCCCGGACCGACTGGCCGTCGGTGATCTTGCGCTCCAGGGAGGCCATGACGCGCTGGGCGTCGTTGATGTTGGTGCTCTCCATCTCCAGGGCCGGGGAGAACATGATGGTGTTCGCCAGGAAGTGCGCCATCCACACCGCGAACATGTCCCGGGAGAGCGGATACTCGACGATGCGGGCGAGAGGCTCCTGCTTGGGCAGCCGCTCGTCGTCGAATCGGTACTTGGCCTGCTCGGGGTCGCGGTTGCCCTGCGCGTCGAGGCCGAAGATTTCCGTCTCCGCGGCTTCGCGGCGCTCCGCCGAGAGCGGCTCCGACAGGGCCCGGCGGGTCTGCTCGAGGAAATCCTCATGGGCGACGGACGGCTTATCCAGGCCCCGGGACAGGTCGAAGAAGGAGTCGACGGGAACGCCCCGCCAGAGGGTGCCGAGCAGCTTGTTCGCCACCTGGTACCGCTCCTCCGGAGACAGGCCGTCGAACGCCTTCTGGGTGAGCGGGGCGGCGAAGCCCTTGGGCCTCAGGTCGGAATCAGAGGGTCCGTCGCTCGGCACGTTCCCCTGGCCGCAGGCCACGAGCCCGAGGCCCATGAGCGCCGCGGCAAAATGCCTGCATGCGGATCGGAAGGTGGGACGGCTGCGGTAGGCTCGTTCCGGACGTTTCGGCAGACCGGACGCAATACGGGCGGGTGCCCCGGAGCGGACCGGTGGCGGCGCTTCCCATTCCATCTTTTTGCTCCTTGAGTGCCCGTTCCGCGCGGCTACATGGTGCGGTAACGGTCCCCCCTTTACTCGGAGGAGCGCTGAATTTTCCCAGCCCGCGGGGCGCCGCGGCGCTGGCTCCGTTTCCCCTCCGGAGCCATGCGCGCCGTGCCGCTACGACGCGGGCAGACTTGCAGGTATTTTTGTAGGCGAAACGCTGTCGAAGATCAATGACAGCGCGATGACAAATAGGCCCCCGGAACCGCAAAGATTCTTTTAGACAATTGAGCCGGAACGTTTTTTCGGTCTGCAAAGGGGCGACAATTTTTTTCGAACCCCCTGGGGGACAAGAGATGAGCGTTGAAGAGCCGGTCCTGGAGCGCCTCGGGACACTCTGGAAGGCGCGCTTCATGGCCATGGCCAGCCCTTGCGAGGTGCTGGCGGAAACCGGAGACAGGGAATTGGCCGAGGAGCTGGGCGGTATCGCCGCCGCCGAGGCCTGGCGGATCGAGCGCGCCTTCAGCCGCTACCGCGACGACAACCTGATCGCCCGCATCAACACCAGCCAAGGCGCGTCCGTGGAGGTGGACACCGAAACCGCCGATCTCCTCGATTTCGCGGACGAGTGCCACCGGATCAGCGACGGCCTCTTCGACATCACCTCCGGGGTACTGCGCCGCATCTGGCGGTTCGGTCCCGACGCCGAGCCGCCAGGCGCCGAGCAGATCGCCGCGCTCATGCCGCTGATCGGCTGGCACCGCGTCACGTGGCAGCGGCCTCGGCTGGTGGTGCCGGCCGGCATGGAGATCGATCTCGGGGGCATCGGCAAGGAGTACGCCGTGGACCGGACCTTTACGCTCCTCGAGGAGCGGACCGAGGTCCCTTTCCTGGTGAACTTCGGCGGCGATCTGCGCGCCAACCGGGTCCGCAGCGACGAGAGTCCGTGGACCACCGGCATCGAGCACCCGCAAGAGACCCGCACGGCCGTGCAGACCCTTGCGCTGCACCGGGGGGGCTTGGCCACCAGCGGCGACGTGCGCCGCTCCTTCACCCACCACGGCGTCGTGTACGGCCACATCCTCCATCCGCACACGGGCTGGCCCGTGCCCGACGGCCCCCGCTCGGTGACCGTCGCCGCCCCCACCTGTACCCAGGCCGGCGTCCTGTCGACGCTCGCCATGCTGCACGGTGCCGACGCGGAGGCCTTCCTCGACGACCAGGAGCTGGCCTACTGGAGCGTCCGGTAATGACGACCGATCGGGGCGACCCCGAAACGCTTTCAACCGTTCAACCGGATGACGCAACCGGATTCGTCCAGAAATCCGGCCCGTTCCCGGCGGTTCAGCCAGCCTCCGCCTTGGAGCCGAGGGTCAAGCGCAGGACCAGCACCGCGCCCTTGCCGAAGCCGTAGCTGGTGGTGTGGAAGCGCCGCATCGAGCAATGCCGGCGCGCCCCCGCCTATCCCGCCCAGGCGGGCGTCAGCATTTCCGATATCGCCTCACGCTGGGGCTTTCTGGACATGTCCCACTTAAGCCGGGCCTCCAAGCGCGCGGTGGGCGCCCCGCCCCGGCGCTACCGGTAGCAGATCCTCGCCACCCGTTCGGATAGCCGGCGGTAAGCGGCGAGCGGGCGTAGCCCCCCGGTCAGGCGTCCCCCACCGTCACCGCCGCCGCCTCTCCGGGGCTGGATTCCCGCTCCGCCTCCGCATCCACATGCGCCAGGAAGCGGGCCCCGGAGGCCAGCACCCCCACGCTCAGCAGTACGCCGGCGGCGCCCACCCAGAAAGGCACATGCGCATTGATGCTCTCCCCGAGCCTGCCCGCCAGCCAGGGGGCGACCGCGCCGCCGCTGAAGCGGACGAAGTTGTAGGCCGCCGAAGCGACCCCCCGCTCAACGGGCGCCACCTTCATCACGGTCTCGGTGATCAGGGTGTTGTTGACGCCCATGAAGGCCCCGGCCGCCACCACGCAGGTGGCCAGTACCATCCTGCTGTCCGTCCAGACAGCCATGATCGCGAGGATCAGTGCCAGTGCGGCCAGGGCGACCAGCAGGGTGACGACGGTGCCGAAGCGCCGCTGCAGCCTGGGCGCCACCACCACGGAGGTGAAGGCCAGCGCCAGACCCCAGCCGAAGAAGATGAGCCCCACTCCGTGGGCGCCCATATCCAGCGGGAAGGGTGTGAATGCCAGGAGCGAGAAGAAGCCGAAGTTGTAGAGCAGGGCGGCGACGGCCACCGTAAGCAGTCCCCGGTGGCGCAGCGCACGGAACGGATCCCGGATGGAGGTGACCTGCGTCACCGGGGACGTGGGCGGCAGCAGGTAGTACGTCACAACCAGGGCCATGGTCATGAGCGCCGCCACGCCGAAGAACGGCCCGCGCCAGGAAATGGCGCCGAGCACCCCGCCGATGAGCGGTCCCGCGGCGATGCCGACCCCCAGCGCCATCTCGTAGAAGATGACGGATTCCTTCACCGAGCCCCGCGCGGAGCTAACGATCGCGGTGAGCGCCGTGGCAATGAACAGCGCGTTGCCGAGGCCCCAGAGGGCGCGGAAGCCGATGACCCCGCCGATGGTGCCCTGCACCCCGGCGAGGCCGGCGCCGGCGATGATTATGACGAGTCCGAGCAGCAGGGTCCGCTTGACCCCGAGCCGGCTGGAAACCACCCCGGTAACCAGCATGGACACGCCCATCACCGCCATGTAGCCGGTGAAGAGCAGCGCCGTCTGGGAGGGCGAGGCCCCCAGGGAGTGGGCAATGGATTTCAGGATCGGGTCCACCAGGCCGATGCCCATGAAGGCGATGATACAGGCGAAGGCCACCGCGAGTACGGCCCGGGGCTGGCGCCACAAGGTCACTTTTCCTCCTGTTCATCCGTGCCATGCGGAACCGGGCCGGCCGCATGGAGCAGATTGGTGAGTGTGTCCAGCGCCGCGCGGATCTGCAGGCGCTCATCCTCGGGGAGCTTCTCGATCAGCGGGGTTATGACCGCGGCCCGGGCCGCGCGCACGTCATCGAGCAGCCCCCGGCCCCGAGCGGTAAGGGAGATACGCACGGCCCGGGCGTCGTGCGGGTCCGTTCGCCGGTAGACCAGGCCGGCAGCCTCCAGCCGCCGAACCTGGGTGGTCATGGTCGGCTGGCTGCAATGGTCGGCTTGCGCCAGGTCGCCGATGCGGGCTGACTGGAGGGCATCGATCTGGGCCAGCAGCCTGGCCTGCGCCACCGGAAGCGCCAGGTCCGCGTTGCGGGTGGCCCAGCGGTTGAGGCGGGCGATAACGCTCAGCAGCTCCGCGCCCAGCGAGGGATCCGTGCTGTTGTCTTGGGGAGGCATGGCGTCAATTTACATTTATTTTCTATATAAAAAAAACCGGCAATGCTTTCGGGGGGTCACCCGGACCGGACACCAATGGTAGGGTTCCCGCCGAAACGAATTCGGGGACAGGGCTTCCATGGAGATCCGGATACCGGGCAAACAATGGGTGGCGGGCGCGGCAAGGCGCTCTGGACACCGACTGCCGGCGGCGCTGGCGGTTCTTGCGGTCCTCGGCCCCGGGTGCGGCACGGAGGTGACGGAGGACGAGGAGACGGAATCCGTCACCCCCGTGGCGCTCGTTACCCATGAAACCGATCTGGCGGACTACACCGAGCAGGCGGTCAATGCGCTACCCAGGGAGGACTCGGAGGGCTACCGCCCCCCGGATGCCGGGGAGCAGGCCGCCTGGGTGGAGGCGGTGGCTCGCTTCGGGGAGGGGAGCATCAAGGACGCCGAGCGTTACCTGCGCGACCGGCTGCCCGCCTACCGGGCCGCCTGGATCGAGGTCCCGGGGGCGGAGCGCTACGCGGTCCTGGAGCCCCGGGATGCGGCTGACCCGGGCTGGGGCCGCGTGGTCGCCGACCCCGACGGGGAGCGCCCCCTGGTGCTGGAGGTCCCGCACCCCGATTTCGACCTCCATACCGCCGCGGAGGGGACCACCCTGTTCACGGAGACCGACGCCCGGTTCCTGCTGCTGGCCGGCACCCACCGCTGCGCCAACGGTGCCGCCAGTACGTGCGACGGGAAGACTGGGGTCTGCACCGATGACGACAGCTCGGAAGCCTTCCGGGTTTCGGACATGGCCCACACCGTGGATACCCCCTTCGACCTCGCCCACCGCACCCTGATGCAGGGGGCCTCTGGGCGCATCGCGGTGAGCCTGCACGGCAACGGCCGCTCAAATAGCTGCGGGGGCCTGTTCCTGAGCGGCGGCATAACGGGCTCCGCGCCACCGCTTGTCGACGACATCGCCGCGGCCATTCCGGGCACCAGCGGCCTGTCCGTGGACACGGAGGATTCGGCGGCTTCTTGTTCCCTGGTGGGATCCACCAACGTCCAGGGGCGATTCACCAACGGCGCCGACGCGCCCTGCACCCGGAAGGCCGATACCGCCTCGGGGCGGTTCGTGCACGCCGAACAGAGCCTGGAGATGCGGGAGGACCACGCGGCGGTGCTCGCCGACGCCCTGAAGGCGGCGGTACCGCGCCGATAGGAACGAGCCTCCCCCGGCCCACCGCGCGGGGCAGCAAGCCCGGAGCCCGGGGAAGCGTCGGGATTCCCGACGACTCAGGACAGATGGGCCTCGGGTCCGCGTGGCGGATCGCCCTCGCGGGCCAGGGCCGCGCTCTCCTCGTCGGTGTAGAGGCGGGATCGGGTGAGGAAGCGCACGCCTTCGGGAGCCTCCAGGGAGAACCCGCTGCCGCGGCCGGTCACCACGTCGATGATCAGGTGGGTATGCTGCCAGTACTCGAACTGCGGGCCGCTGATGTAGAAGGGCTCCCCGGCCACCTCGCCGAGCAGGACGTCCTGCTCCCCCACCTTGAAATCGCCCCGGGGAAAGCACATGGGGGCGCTGCCGTCGCAGCAGCCGCCGGATTGGTGGAACAGCAGGGGGCCGTGCATCTCGCGCAGCTGATGGATGAGCTGTTCGGCGGCCTCGGTAGCCGTTACCCGTTGTACCGTCATGGCCGTTTCCTCCTTCAAGGAGCGGGGGCGGCACCCGCCGCCCCCGCTAACCGCTGGTTGGGCCCGTGCGGTCTAGAACAGGCCCAGCGCCTTGCTGGAATAGCTCACCAGCAGGTTCTTGGTCTGCTGATAGTGGTCGAGCATCATCTGGTGGTTCTCCCGGCCGATGCCCGACTGCTTATACCCACCGAAGGCGGCGTGGGCCGGATACTGGTGGTAGCAGTTGGTCCACACGCGGCCAGCCTGGATGCCCCGTCCCATACGGTAGGCGGTGTTCATGTCGCGGGTCCAGACACCGGCGCCCAGCCCGTACAGGGTATCGTTGGAGATCTCCAGGGCGTCGTCCATGTCCTTGAAGCTGGTCACGGAGACCACCGGGCCGAAGATCTCCTCCTGGAAGATCCGCATCCGGTTGTTGCCCTCGAAGATGGTCGGCCGCACGTAGAAGCCGCCGGCCAGATCGCCCTCGCCCTCGAAGGGCTCGCCGCCGGCCAGCACTTTGGCGCCTTCCTCCTTGCCGATGGCCAGGTAGGACAGGATCTTCTCCTGCTGGTCGCGGGAGGCCTGGGCCCCCACCTGGGTATCCGTGTCCAGGGGGTTGCCCTGCTTCAGCGCCTGCGTACGGGCCACGGCGCCTTCCATGAACTGGTCGTAGAAGCGCTCCTGCACCAGTCCCCGGGACGGGCAGGTACAGACCTCGCCCTGGTTGAGGGCGAACATGGCAAAGCCTTCCAGGGACTTGTCGGCGAAATCGTCCTGCTCGGAGAAGCAGTCGGAGAAGAAGACGTTGGGCGACTTGCCGCCCAGCTCCAGGGTGACCGGGATCAGGTTCTCCGAGGCCGACTGCATGATCAGGCGCCCGGTGGTGGTCTCGCCGGTGAAGGCCAGCTTGGCCACGCGCGGGCTGGTGGCCAGGGGCTTGCCCGCCTCGGCGCCGAAGCCGTTCACCACGTTGACCACGCCGGCCGGCAGCAGGTCCTGGAGCATCTCCATGAGGAGGAGAATGGAGGCGGGCGTCTGCTCGGCCGGCTTCAGCACCACGCAGTTACCGGCGGCCAGCGCCGGAGCCAGCTTCCAGGTGGCCATCAGGATCGGGAAGTTCCAGGGGATGATCTGCCCCACTACCCCGAGCGGCTCCTTGAAGTGGTAGGCCACGGTGTCGTTGTCCAGCTCGCTGATGCCGCCTTCCTGGGCGCGGATGGCGCCGGCGAAATAGCGATAGTGGTCGATGGCCAGGGGAATGTCGGCGGCCAGGCACTCGCGCACGGGCTTGCCGTTATCCCAGGTCTCCGCCACCGCCAGCTGCTCCAGATTCGCTTCCATGCGGTCGGCGATGCGGTTTAGCAGGTTGGCCCGCTCGGCGGGGGAGGTGATGCTCCAGGACGCCTTGGCGGCGTGGGCGGCATCCAGGGCCCGCTCGACGTCATCGGCGGTGGAGCGCGGAATCTCGCAGAAGGTCTGCCCGGTTACCGGGGTGGGGTTGCCGAAATAGTTGCCCTTCGCCGGCGCCACCCACTCGCCGCCGATGAAGTTCTCGTAGCGGCTCTTGTAGGAAACGACGGCATCGGCCGATCCAGGTGCCGAGTAGAGCATGGCTTCTCCTCCTTGGTATTTCAGCTATGATGGGGACTTCCGGAACAACCGGGGCAAGAAGCGTTCCAAAGCTTTCGGAACCCGGGAACAACGATCCAATCTCCTGATTTTTCGGGCCCTGAGAAAGCACCCTGCATTCGGTTTGCCGACCGAAGGGCCGCCATGCCGCTTCCAGGTGTTGCAAATTGCGATAGCGGCGTTGCGGCACGCGACAGCCGGAAGGAGAGAGGCCATGGGAACGCTGAACGGTACCTACGGTTCGGGTCGGAAACCCTTTCGGAAACGGGACGAGACCGCCGGCCTCGAACCGGTTATCGAGCGTTCCTGGCGGCGCTGCGCGGCGGACGGGCTGGATATGGCGGGCCGGGCCGACGACGCGGTGTACGGCGGCACCGAGCTGAAGCAGCGGCGGGAGCGGCAGGAGCACCTGGTGGCTTACGCCCTTCCGGAGCTGGAGAACATCCGCCAGCAGATCGCCCACACCAACAGCACCGTGATCCTCACCGACGCCGAAGGCGTTCTGCTCCAGCGCCTGGGTGACGCGGAGTTCCACCGCCGGGCCGAGACGGTGGCCCTCCAGCCCGGCGCCTGCTGGAACGAGAGCGCGCGCGGCACCAACGCCATCGGTACCGCCATCACCGAGCGCCTTCCGGTGAACGTGCACCGCGGCGAGCACTACCTGGAATGCAACGCCTTCCTCACCTGCGCCGCCTCACCCATTCTGGATCCCGCCGGCTCGCTCATCGGGATTCTGGACATCTCCGGGGACCAGGATGCCCGGCAGATGCACAGCCTCGGTCTGGTGCAGATGTCCACCACCATGATCGAGAACCGTCTCCTGGAGGAGCACTTCGACGAGGCCCTTTACCTCTATTTTCACCCGCGTCCGGAATTCCTCGGCACCCTGGGCCAGGGCATCGCCGCCTTCGCCGGTGACGGCCGACTCCTGGCCACCAATACCTGCGCCCGGCGGCTCCTCGACCTGACGAGCACCATCCACGGATGTACGGGCTTCGAGGACCTGTTCGGCGTGCCCCTCGAGTGGATATTCCGGTGCCCGGGCGAAACGGGGCCGAACCTGGAGACCCCTTCCGGAATCCGCCTCCACACCCGGACCCGTCTCCGCCAGCCCCATGCCCGACCGACTCCCATTCCCTCGCCCCTTCCCACCACCGGCCGCATCGAGCACGGCGATCCGACCGTGGCCACCGCGGCGGAGCGCGCCCATCGCGTACTGACCCGGGATATCCCCGTTCTGATCGAGGGAGAGACCGGGACCGGCAAGGAGCATCTGGCCCGCATGCTGCACGACTACGGACCCCGCGCCGACGGCGCCTTCGTGGCCATCAACTGTGCCGCCCTGCCGGAATCGCTCATCGAATCGGAGCTGTTCGGCTACGTGCCGGGGGCGTTCACGGGGGCCAAGCGCGAGGGGCAGACCGGCAAGCTGGTGGAGGCGGACGGCGGGACGCTCTTCCTGGACGAGATCGGCGACATGCCCCTTCCCCTGCAGAGCCGTCTGCTGCGCGTTCTGCAGGACAAGCAGGTGGTTCCCGTGGGGGGCAACCAGCCCCGGCCCGTGTCGTTCTCCCTGGTCAGCGCCACCCACCGCGATCTGCGTGCACTGGTGGCGGCGGGCGAGTTCCGCTCCGACCTTTACTACCGGCTGAACGGTCTCCAGGTGGAGATGCCGCCCCTTCGCAGGCGCCGCGACCTCTCCCGGCTCATCCACGCGCTACTGGCGGAGGAGGATCCCGAGGCCCGCATCTGCCCGGAAGCCCTGGAGCTGATGCTCGGCCATCCGTGGCCGGGCAACTGCCGGCAGCTCTCCTTCGTGCTGCGTACCGCGCTGGCCCTGCGCGACGACGCCGAGCCGCTGGAACCGCGGCATCTGCCCGGTGATTTCCACAAGGATCTGACCGGCAGGGACGAGGAGTGCGGCAGCAGCCTGCAGGCCGTAACCGATCAGGTCATCCGGGAAGCGGTGGAGGCAAACGGCGGCAATGTCAGCGCCGCCGCGCGCGCCCTGGGCATCAACCGCAGCACCATCTACCGGCGGCTGCAGCGCTGATCCGGAAGCACCGAATATCCGACCCGGGCTGGCGGGGAAGGGAGGAAAAAGCCGGCGGCCCGGGCGCACCCGGGCCGCTGGCGAACGGCCTCAGACGAACAGCGGAAGGGCCTTGAGGATGGTGTTGTAGATGCCGTAGGCCAGTGGAACCAGCACCACCGTCCAATACAGGATCAGCTTTCCCGTGGCCGGATTCACCATTTCCGACGTGGACGCCTGCTGCTTCGGCTGCTCGGTGGCAGTCGTGCTCATGGCGACACTCCTTGCTTTCGCGGATTTGCCTGCGAAGCCGGCTCACTCGTAGGCCAGCTCGCCCTCTTCCATCAGGTGCTTGTTGTGCATGGCGCCGATGGCCAGATTGCACAGCAGTCCCACGCCCAGCAGTCCGGCCATGATGTACATGGTCAGCATGTAAGACTCCGAGGGAGCCACGCCGGACTGGATCTGGAACTCGCGCAGGTAGTTGATGAGCACCGGGCCGAGGACGCCGGCCACCGACCAGGCGGTGAGCAGGCGGCCGTGGATGGCGCCCACGTGCGCCGTGCCGAACAGATCCCGGAGATAGGCAGGAACCGTGGCGAAGCCGCCCCCGTACATGCTGATGATGATCAGGTAGGCGAGCACGAACAGGCTGGCCACACCCCAGGAGGCCACCGTGGGCACCAGGGCGTACAGGGCGATGCCGAGCAGGAAGAACGCCGTGTAGGTGTTCTTGCGGCCGATGTAGTCGGACAGGCTCGCCCAGAAGAAGCGGCCGGCCATGTTGAAGATGCTCAGCAGGCCCACGAAGCCCGCCGCGGCCGAGGCCGAAATGCCCACCATTTCCTGGCTCATGACCGAGGCCTGGCCGAGCACGCCGATGCCCGCCGTTACGTTCAGGCAGAGCACCGCCCAGACCAGCCAGAACTGCGGGGTCTTCAGCGCTTGGTTCACATGGACGTGGCCATCGGTCTGCAGCTTGCCGCTGGCCGCGGTGCTCGGATCGTAGCCCGCCGGCGCCCAGCCCTCCCGCGGAACGCGCACGATCAGGGCGCCGAACATCATCAGCAGGAAGTAGAAGATACCCATGGTGGCGAAGGTGGCGCCCACGCCTACCGTTTCGGGTCCGGAATAGAAGCTCATGAGATTCACCGCCAGCGGCGAGCCGATCATGGCGCCTCCGCCGAAGCCCATGATCGCCATGCCGGTGGCCATGCCGGGCTTGTCCGGGAACCATCGCATGAGCGTTTTCACGGGTGAGATGTAGGCGAAGCCTAGGCCGATTCCGCCGAATACCCCGTAGCCCAGATACACCAGCCAGACCGAGTGAGCCCATACCCCCACGGCGGACAGCAGGAAGCCGCCTCCCCAGGCCAGGGCAGCGACCACCATCCCCTTGCGCGGGCCGACCCGCTCCAGCCAGCGACCCCCGAAGGCGGCGGTCACACCGAGCACGGCGATGGCGATACTGAAGATCCAGCCGAGCGTCGTAAGCTTCCAGTCTCCCGGGGCGGACTCCGTAACGCCCAGGATTCGGGTCATGGGCTCGTTGAAGACACTGAAGGCGTACACCTGACCGATGGACAGGTGGATCGCAAGCGCCGCGGGTGGGATAAGCCACCGGTTGAAGCCCGGCTCGGCAACAATCTGCTCCTTATCGAGGAAACCGCTCATGTGGCACCTCCTGGTCGCGCGGATTTCCCGGGCATGGCCGTTCGGCCGCCCGGACGCGGGTTGAATCAGTACCACGCACCGCTCGGAGCCGCTTCGGCGGCGAAAACGGGCGCGCGGTACCGGACGAGCGGACAGCGTCTGTCCGCGGATGCGAAGTCCCGTTGCAACCGACCCGGAAACGGCGGAGTGCACTGGCTTCCAAGGCCGAATCCGCTCCGGCACAACGCTTCAAGAGGCATAGCGAGGGAATTGCGAGCCAGCGCCCGGACCCTGGGAGAGGAACGAACAACAACGCGGTATGGGTCCCGTGAAAGAGGGCGCTTCCCCTTTTTCAAAGACAGTCCAGTTCGGCGCGAATGTCTTCCGCTGGACCTACTCTGCCCCTTTTTCTACTGGATACGCGCAGGCATAGAGCCATAAATATTAGACTTAACGAATATGGTTATATTTATTTAAGCACTCCCCTTTTTGTCCTTATTTATTAGTACCTCCATTTGCATAAATATCCCGTTTAAACGCATGGGTCAACCGCAGGCTTTCCTGCCACCTCCTCGCATTACCCCCTGTAAAACCGCTTGGCTCCCTGTGGCCCGCCTCTGCTCAATAGGCGGCCACCCGCCAATTTTCCCCAACCTCTTCATGGACGGGTGTCCTCCATGGGTACTTTGTGCGCTCTCTCTAAACTGGACCGCCGGTAGCGGGCTTCATGCCCGCTCTCCCAGGGGAATCAGCCAGCAATTGCGGCATAGAGGCGCCTGTCCACCGACAAAGCGGACCGGAACCGCCCCCCGTACTCGGCTCCGGTTTCGACAGTCGGGGGGAGGCCACCTTTCGGGCGGCGGGGAATTCGGATTCCGTCGGAGACGGAAACCGCAGTGGCGCTTTCACGGAGGGGGATAATGGCTCGCCGCGTCTGCTTTTCACGCGGCTTCCCGGACAAGGTGTGCATGGGAGCGCAATTTCCGCCGAACCATTCACATGCGCGCGAAGGCGTGATCAGGAGGCTTCCATAAAAGCACTGACCTGGACGGCACCCATGACGTTCGGGTGGAGAACGTCGCCGACCCTGAGATTCGGGATGCCCGCAATGCCATCGTCAAGGTCTCGGCCACGGCCATCTGCGGGTTCGACCTGCACCTGTACAACGGCCTCATGCCCGCCATGGAACCGGGCAACGTACTGGGCCACGAGCTCATGGGCGAGGTGGTGGAGACCGGCTCGGAGGTGGGCGGTTTGCGGCGGGGCGACCGGGTGGTCGTGCCCTTCACCATCGCCTGCGGCGAGTGCTTCTTCTGCAACAACCGGCTGTATTCCCTGTGCGACAGCAGTAATCCGAACGCTTCCGACTCCGCCGGTGTCATCGGCCATTCACCGGCCGCCCTGTTCGGGTATTCCCACCTGCTTGGCGGTATTGCCGGCGGCCAGGTCGAGTACGTGCGCGTACCCTTTGCCGACGTGGGGCCGTTGAAAGTGGACAGCGGCTTCTCCGACGAGCAGCTGCTGTTCCTTTCCGATATCTATCCCACGGGCTATATGGCGGCGGCCAACGCGGAGATCGAGCCGGGCGACGCCGTCGCGGTCTGGGGATGCGGTCCGGTGGGTCAGTTCACACCATCCGCAGCGCCTGGATGCTGGGGGCCGGTCGCGTGGTGGCCATGGACCGGGTTCCGGAGCGGCTGAAGCTTGCCCGGGACCAAGCCGGCGCGGAGGTGATCAATTTCGAGGAGGAGAACGTCTATCAGGCCCTGCAGGAGCGCACGCGCGGCCGCGGCCCCGACTGCTGCATCGATGCGGTGGGCGCCGAGGCCCACGGCGCGGGCGATCCGGAAGCCATCGAGCGGGCTCCGGATGCGAGCGAGGTGAACCACCCACAGGCCTTCAACGAGATGGTCCTGTGCTGCCGCAAGGGCGGCCGGCTGTCGGTGCCCGGGTGTAACACCAACATGGTAGACGGCGTGGCCCTGAACGGGGTGATGAACAAATCCCTGTCCCTGAAGACCGGGCAGACGCACATGCAGGCCTACATGCCGGCCCTTCTGCGCACCATCGAGCAGGACCTGATCGACCCGTCCTTCATCATCACGCACCGCCACCGGCTGGAGGAAGCTCCGGAAGCCTACGCCGACTTCAACGCCAAGCGGGACGGCTGCATCAAGGTGGTGATGACGCCCTGACCGGCCGGGCACCTAGAAGCCGGGGACGCTTTTCCCCTCGGGGGTGCTCAGACGGTATCCGGCCTTCAGGACCACGGTCCCGCCGGCGGGAATGGTCCGCTCCCAGGCATGGATTCCCCGACGGGAATCCACATCCGATCGGTCAGGCTCCTCGGGGAACCAGGGCTCCACGGTGATCTCCTCGTCGCGCGGTACGGGAACGCGAAAGCGCACGGAGCCCTCCAGGGGCCGCTGGTGGCGGTTGGTGAGCTCGATGCGGTAATGGCGGGTACGGACGCTCCGCTTGCTGATGAGCCCGTCCTCCCCCGCCAGGTCGGTGACGGGGCGGAAGGCCACCTCGAAGCGCGGATCGATTCCGAAGGCCAGATGGCGCGCATCGCCCGGTGCCCACGCCGACCAGCGCCCCCGGCCCACGAAGGACCCGTCGCGGTAGCGGCTCACCCGCCCAGGGGGCAGGGCACCCTGGCCGTTCCAGGTCACGCGGGCGGTCATCCAGGCCCGTTCGCTCCGCTGGGGAACCACGCGGACGGCCATCTCGGAGGCGAGCTGGCGACGGCCCAGGACCACGGTCCGGGGCTGGTTGGCGCCCGGCACGGTGACCGCCCCCGAAACCCGGTAGGTGGGGGTGAACGCCCCGTGCACGGTCCGGGACCGCGCCTCCTTCCCACCCGAAATCGGGGGGGCCGCCTCCCTGGCCCGCGCGCCGTCCGCTTTCCCGGCCAGGGGGCGGGGCTGCCCGAAGTCCACCCACCAGATGGGAAGCTCCGGGTAGGAGCCCGAAACCGGGGCGACCGTGGCCAGGGCGAGGCGGATGCCGGACCAGTCCTTGCCGGTGCGCTGCCGGACCCGCGCCTTGCGCACCAGCTGCACGGCACCGCCGTTCGTATCGAGATGGGCCTCGTATTCGGGCCGCCATTCCGCCCCGCGCACCCGGTAGCGCAGGGAGAGCTCCGCCCGGGTGGCCGCATCCGCCTCCAATCCGATACGAATACGGATACGGGCCTTCTCCCCCTGCCCCAGCTGCTCCAGGGAGTCGCGCACCGCCTCGATCTCCGCCTGCAGGCGCTCCTGCTCGCGCCGGGCCTCCCGCATCACTTTCCGCGCCTGCCGGGCGCCTTCGCCGATGCGCCGCCACAGCTCCGGCCATCGCTCGGCGGCCCCGCCGCCGGTCAGGGCGGACCCGGCGCCTTCCCGCTCAGGCAGCTCCGCCAGTCCCTCCACGAAGGTCAGCTGGGTCCGGGCCGTCTCCATCCGGTCGGTAACGGCGACCCGGTCGGCCTGCAGGCGCTCGAGCTTGGCCCGCAGCTGCCGCTCGCGCTCCCGGGGCGGCCCGCTCACCGGCTGGCGGTCCACCTCCACGGTGCCCACCCGGACCGCCGCCTGAGCCCCGGAAACCTCTGCCCGTACGGAGCTTCGAACAAGCTGCGCGGGCAGATCGCCGACCACCAGCTCCCGGGCGCCGGCCTGGAGGTCCACTTCCGCGGAGCGGTGGATCCGGGCCTGGTCATTGGGGTACACGGTTACTGCGCGGATTGCGGTATCGAGGGGGGTGACCGCCCGGACGGATCCGCCGGAGAGCGCGGGAATTCCCCAGGCGATGGCGAGCATCACGAGACGGAGGCGCATACGCATCCTTCCTTTCGGGAAACGGGACCCTGACTGCCCGCGACCATAGCATGAATCCCATGGGCGCCCGTCGGTCCCTGCGTCCCCAATGCGCGTATCCGCCCCTGCCGTGCCGCCGCCGGGAACGGGCCAGACGGCCCGTCCCCGTTCTGTTGTCTTCTCACCCGCCCGGCGGCGATAATGGGCAGGCTGAAGCGCGTTGCCCATGCCGGAGCGACGCGATCGTCGCCCCGTTCACCACAGGAGGTTCATATGGCGAGTGGTTGGGCAAAGGAAGGCGCCGTCCAGCAGCAGATCGATGACAGCATCAACGACGAGCTGCAACGGGTTCGCAGCCAGCTCCCGCAGGGCGAGAGCCTGATGCACTGCGAGGAGTGCGGCGACGAGATCCCGCAGGCACGCCGGGAGGCCATCAAGGGCGTGCGCCTGTGCGTCACCTGCCAAAGCGAGCAGGACGCCGAACAGAAGCCGTACAGCTATTACAATCGGCGCGGCAGCAAAGACAGCCAGCTTCGGTGAGAATCAGGCTCGCCTGGGAGGCATGGCCTCCGGCTACTGCGTCCCTCCGCCGGAGCCTCCGCCCTGCGGTTCACCCTGCCGCTGCTGACCGGGCGATTTGCCATCCTTGGGCTGGATCCCCAGGGCGAACAGCGTCGGGTTATCGAGATTCCCGGTGGGCTTGATGCCCATATCCTCCTGGAACTGCACCAGCGCGGAAGAGGTCTTCTTGCCCATCTTCCCGTCCACTTGGCCAACGCTGTAGCCCTCGTCATTCAAGGCCTGCTGGACCTTCCGGACCACCTCCGGGCCCAGCTTTTCCTTCTGGTACCCCATCTGCTCCCATTTCTTCTTGGTCTTATCGGGAGCGGGGCCCTGACCCTGCATACCGGCCATCGCCGGCCCACCGGCCAGCAACGCCGCAGTGGCCAGTACGGTAACGAGCTTGTTCCCTTTCATGACGCTTACCCTCATCGGAAATGAAATTTCCCGATATGAATAATATGCCCCGATTTGTTCCACAATGCGGTTTCAACCCAACCTTAACAGGGAAACCGTGAACAATTCCGGTAAGCGCCTGAAAATATTGAAACAACCGCCATTTTACCGCAACCAAACCCATAGTTTTCGGTATTTAAAGGAAAAAACGAGGAACCTCTCGGAGGTTTCCCATGCCCGCCACCGGCATCTAGAAGTCCCACCGCTCCGGGGGCATCGACCGCAGATGGACCTGGTGCGCTAGCCGGATCATGGGCCGCACCAGCAACTGGGCGCTCCCCAACACGAACAGCCAGATCCCCGTGTCCTGCCAGGTGTGCCAGAAGAATGCGATGCTACCCAGCAGAAACCACAACCCGATCAGGAAGTCGTTGAGAATGCTGGCCGCCTGATACCGCTGCCGGATGATGAGCTCTTCCCGGCCCATGCGGATCACCAGCTGCTCGTCGCCGTCATTTCTGTCAACGCGCTCAATATGCTCGCGAGTCACCGCAGATCTCCATTGCCCTGCCCACGTGAAATGCCCCGGATACCGTGGGCACTGCCCGTTATTCCGGTGTATCGCGCAGAATCGTGCAGATCACGGATCGGCGCGTCCGCGGGCCGTCGAATTCGCAAAGGAACAGGCCCTGCCAAGTGGACAGACCGAGCCGCCCTTCCATGAGAGGGATGGTCTCGGAGGGCCCCACCAGTCCGGATTTCAGGTGTGCATCCCCGTTGCCGTCCTGGGCGTCGTGCTCCCATACCCCGCACGGGGCCAACTCCCGGAGAAGATGCACCACGTCGCGGGGCACGCTCCGGTCCCAGTTCTCCTGGATCATGATCCCCGCAGTGGCGCCCTGCACATAGACGGAAACCAGCCCGTCGGCCACACCGGAACCTCTTACCGCATCCTCCACCTGCGGCGTGATGTCCACCAGTTCTTCCCGCTCGTGCGTGGCCACCTCCAGGGTCCGGCGCATGGTCCACCTCCTCCGCATTGGCTCCCGGGCCCGACAGGATAGCAAGCGGCCCAGTCGCCGGAACCCGTCACGGCAGTCAATCCCCCGCCAGCTCGCGGTCCAGCTCCCGCTGCGCCTGGCGAGCCCGGAACTCCTCGTACAGCGCGGCCTCCCGGGCGGGCTCCAGGTGCTTGCCGCTAGCCTCCAGCAGATCGGTGAACAGACCCTTAAGGCGCTCCGGATCCATGCCGACCATGGCGCATAGATACTGCCCGTCCTCGCCGAGAACCACATAGCGGAGCTTCCGGATCTCGGAGCCCATCAGGTACGTCTCGGTCACCTGCCGGGACACGGATTCGAAAGTGCCTCCGGCCACGGTGCCGCCGCGGGCCTGGACCTGGCGCCGATAGGCCTTGTCCATGGCCTGAATCTTGACCCGGATCTGCTTGGCGAGATTGGCCCGGGCGAGGGCCACGGCCTCGGCCTTGTCCAGGCTGAGCTCGCCGCTCGCGCGGGTACACTCCGTGGCCGCCATGCCGCCTTTCACCTCCGGATCCACCACCCAGTCGGGTACCTGAGGTCCACCGCCGTCCGCGTGCAGGGCGGTTTCCGTTTTCTCCGCCGTGCCGCAGCCGGCAAGGCCGGCCAGAACGGTCCATGCCAGACACGTCCACAACGCATTCCGCCGCTTACTCATCGCCACCGCCTTTCCGCTCCCATGTTCGGGTTCGGGATACTCGGGATTTTCTTCCATTGTGGCGGGGGACCAACCGAACCGAACCTCCCGGCGCCGGGGAAGTTGACTCCTGTCAGATCCGCCGGTGGGGCACTAGCGGGTGAGTGTCCCGCTGTCCCGGGAAGGGGCGGATTCCGGCGGCGTCTCTTGCAGCGATTGGTGGATGGCGCGCCGGGTGTCCTCCAGCGCGGCCTGGCTGACGGTGAAGAGCCGCTGACGGGGCTGGTCGAGGTCGACGATGAGCAGCATAACCGCCGCGAAGGCCACCACCAGGGCAGTGGTGGCCGGAAGGTTGCGGGTGCCGCCCAGGCCGAATTGATAGCCCATGACGCCCATGGACAGGAAGGCCACCAGATACAGCGTCCACAGCAGGCTCGGCGGCACGCGGTTGCGCAGGGCTACGGTGACACGCTCCTCGTGCAGATCGATGGTTTCGTTCAGCGCATCTATGAACAGACCCACCGGCTCCGAGCGCGGCCGCTGGGCCGCCATCCGGTCCGCGATCTCCCACAGGGCGGTCTGGATTGCCACCGGCCGCTTGAGCCCCTCCTGAAGGGTCTCCCTCCGCTGAGCCGCCTCCAGGCGGACATCCACGTACTCGGCGAGCAGAAGGCGTGCCCGGCGCCGCTCCGGCGGGGACAGGAAATCCGTGCGCAGGAACGTGGTGCCGATGGCATTGGCCTCCTCCAGCACCAGCTGCTTGCGGGTCATGAAACGGTTTTCGGCGATACTGAAGCTGATAGCAAGAAGAAACCCCAGCAGCGCCAGAATGGCTGCCAGAGCCGTACCTGCCTGGGACTTGGCCTCCGGGTCCGCCTTACCCCTGCGCCGACGGCCGAGGAAATGGCCCGCCTCCACCATGGCCAGGAAAAGCAAGATGGTGCCGATATAAAAGACCCACCAGAAATACTCCGCGGCCAGCACCCAATCCATTATTCACGCTCCCGTTTGCAGGCACGCGGGTACGTAGAAGCATCAAACGGCACCCGACCCGATGGGTTCCAAACTAGGGCGGCGGATAGGGTGGGGTAAATGCGGAATAACGGAAGGCGCTTATGAAATAGCCCCAAAAGGAGAGTGACACAGACTTCCCGGGTGCAACCTTTCGGTCGGACCCCGGAAAAACCGAGATACGCCTAGCAAGTGCAAGGCAGCCCCGGGCGCTACTATTTCAAGAATAGAAACTTCCTGATAATTCCTATACATATAAACTATAAAGGAGACAAAAATGAAAAGATTTAACGACCAGAACCTGAAGATCGCTGAAATCCGTATGGAGAAAGGCAGCCGCGCCGCCCGGCAGATTGCCGCTCAATCAAGGCTCTCCAAGGGGGTCATGCTGAGCAGGGCCGGTGAAATTTTTGAAAAATACAAGGACAGCGTACCGGTATCCAGCCTGTTCATCCTATCCAGGGCAAACCTGGATTTCGGGAATTATTCCGAGGCGATCTACTACGCAACCCGGGCCTCGAAACTCTCCGAAAACAGAATGTTCCGACCCGAAGCCCTGCGGTTCAAGGCCCAGGCCCTGTTTTATTAAAATAAGGAAAACGAAACTGCCACCCGGCGGGCCCTCCGCCGCTCCATAAAGGAATCCGAAAAGATTCAGGGCCCCCTCGGGGCCCGGTTAACCGTCGGGACCTATGCGGAATGGATCATCATGGAATCCATACGCGGCAACTGCTCGAAAGGGGAGGAAATACTCCAGAAGCTGCGCAGCAGGATCGCCCGGCTGAAAAACCCCGAGCCATTGAAAGTACTGGCCCGATCCCGCTTGCAACAGGGTCCTTACAAGCGCAACCCCTGTGAATTGAATATGTAGCTCTTATTCTGAATGCGCTCCCCGGAGGCTTCGGGCTACCGGGCACTCGAAACCGCCCGGTACCGCTCCGGTGGCATACTCCTGTTGGGGTCAAACCCGGCCGGTGCTACGGTCGGAGCATGTGCATTCCCGCCTGGGGGAAGCCCCCGGTGCAACCACACGGAGAATGGCCCATGGCCCAGGAAGCGGACGCGGAGAACCAGGCGGTGGTCGACGAGGCCCCGGCCCTGGCCGAGAACATCACGGAGCACCTGCAGGCGGCCCTGAGCTCGGTGACGGAAACCCTCGGCATCGGCATGCAGCAATGGAGCGCCGGCGACGACGAGGTGATCCTCGGGGTCCTTACCCGGTACACCGAGTTCGTGGCCCATTCCAAGGGCTTCCGGCCCGGCGGCAATTTCCACGCCGGCCTCCTCTACCACACCTTCGAGCGGGCCTTCTATGACGACGGCACCCTGATCCAGCAGGTGGAGGACTACATGAACCGGGAGGAGCGCCCCGAGCACTTCGAGAAGGGGCTCAACCTCGGGGAGGCTACCGTTCGCACCATCCTCCGGAACAAGGAGGAATCCGTGGAGGCTCCCGTCCGCTCCGCCTTCACCAGCAACATGACGGAATACTTCCAGGCCCGGGCCTGAGCCGGTCCGCTTCCGCCCGGGTCCGGGATACCCGTTTCCAGGCGGTTCTTCATCAGCCAGCGAGATACGGATGGACCGATTCCTTCAGGCCGCTTTGGAAGAGGCGGAGAAAGGCTACCGCGAAGGCGGGATTCCCAACGGCGCGGTGCTCGTGCGCGGGGGCCGTACTGCTCTATGGCATTCCCAGGGTGGTGATTGGCGAGAACCGGACCTTCCTCGGCGAGGAGGAGCTGCTTCGCGCCCGGGGCGTGACGGTGAGGGTGGCGCAGGACGCCGCTCCCGCGCTCTGGAACGAGGATATCGGGGGATAAGGGGGCCGGTTGCGGCGACTCGGGGACTCAGCCCACTCCTTGCTCCAGCCCGGGCATCCAGGGCAGATCGGTCACGCCGGGGTCGTAGCCGAGCTGCATCATCAGGGTGGTGACCTGGCCCCGGTGATGGGTCTGATGATTGAACACGTGCGCCGCCAGAATCCAGGCCGGACGCGATCGCGTCGCCCCGTCGATCCCACTGGTCCAGGACACCTCCCCGCGCAGCCACGCCGCATCCACCCCCTCGGCCCACGCCAGGATCTCGCCATCCAGCGCCTCGCGCGCCGTCCGCAGCGCCCGGAAGTCCGAGAACTGCTCGTCGGCCGCCCCGCCTTCGGGTCTCGGCCGGTCCGTGAAGCGGCTCATCCAGACGCCGTCACCCCACAGCAGGTGATTCAGCGTGCCGTGGATGGAGCCGAAGAACGCGCCCAGGTCCCGCCGCCGGTCGGCCTCCGGAATCTCCGTGCAACGCTCGTAGATCCGCTCGTTCATCCAGCGGTTGTAGCGCGCCATGGTCAGGCAGTATTCCCGGTCGATCACGGCGGGCTCCTCCATGGGTGCGGTGCGGCGACTCGAATCAGGTACCGCAGAAGGTCTGCGTCACCACCTCTTCCGGACTCGGCGGCTCGGCCAGGTGGGCGTAATCCGGGTGGTCGGCGTAGGGCTCGGTAAGCACCGTGAGCAGATCATCGATGGGCCGGAGGTCCCCCTCGTTCATGGCCGCCTCGATGGCCTGTTCCACCCGGTGATTGCGCGGTATATAGGCGGGATTCACCGACCGCATGTCGACGCGCCGGGAGGCGTCGTCCCTTTCCTCGGCGGCAAGGCGCTCGCGCCAAGTGCGGGCCCAGGCATCGAAGTCCGATGGATCCTCGAACAGCGCGCGCACGGCCTCGTCAGCCCCGTCCGGTTCCCGTTTCAGGTCGGCGAGACGGCGGAAGGTCAGGGTGAAGTCGGCCCGCTGCTTGGCCATGCGCCCGAGCAGATCCAGGGCCAGGTCCGCGTCGCCCTCGCGCTCCTCCGCCAGACCCAGCTTGCGGCGTAGGCCGGCGTGGTAGCGGGCGTTCAGCCGCTCCTCGAAGGGATCGAGCACCTCGTGGGCGGCGGCCAGCGCGGTATCGGCATCGTCCGAGATCAGCGGCAGCAGGGTCTCGGCGAAGCGCGCCAGATCCCAGTGGCCGATCCGCGGCTGCTGGTCATAGGCATAGCGGCCATGGCGATCGATGGAGCTGAAGACCGTGGCCGGGTGGTAGTCGTCCATGAAGGCGCAGGGGCCGTAGTCCAGGGTCTCGCCGGCGACGGAGATGTTGTCCGTGTTCATCACGCCGTGGATGAAGCCCACCAGCAGCCAGTCGGCGATGAGGTCGGCGGTGCGGTCGGCAACGGCGCCGATTAGCGCCTTGTAGGGCTGCCCCGCCTCCGCCAGCTCCGGATAGTGGCGCTCGATGACGTAATCGGCGAGCGCCCGCACCGTTTCCAGTTCGCCGCGCCGGAAGAAGTACTCGAAGGTCCCCACCCGCACGTGGCTGGCCGCCACCCGCGCGATCACACCGCCCGGCTCCATCCGCTGGCGCAGCACCGGGTCGCCGGTGGACACCATGGCCAGCGCGCGAGTGGTGGAAACGCCGAGGGCGGCCATGCCCTCGCTCACCAGATACTCCCGGATCACCGGGCCCAGGGAAGCCCGTCCGTCACCGGCGCGGGAAAACGGGGTCTGGCCGGCACCCTTGAGCTGAATGTCGCGCCGTACGCCGTCGCAATCCATCACCTCGCCCAGCAGCACCGCCCGGCCGTCACCGAGCTGGGGCACGAAATTGCCGAACTGGTGCCCGGCATAGGCAAGCGCCAGGGGCGCGGCACCTTCGGGCACATGATTACCGGCAAGCACGGCCACCCCGTCCGAAGCACCCAGGGCTTCGGGATCCAGCCCCAGATGCCGGGCCAGCTCTACATTGAGGCGCACCAGCTGTGGCGCGGAGACCTCGGTGGGCGCCACCCGCGCGTAGCAGGCCTCCGGAAGACGCAGGTAGCTGTTTTCGAGGGTCAGCGGCTCGGCGATCGGCGTTTCGGCTTCGTTCAACGTTATTACCTGTCCCCAGCGCCGCCGGAAGGTGGGCCGGGCGAAATTCCGAGTGTATCGGTGAGGAAATTTCGGGGATTGTGCGGGTTCGGTGCGGCGGGTTCAACGGGGACCTGTCGCCGGGCCCGGAGGGGTGGCCTTCGGCCCAAGACCCCGGGAGGGCCTACGGCGGCACATGCCAGGTCGTACTTGACAGGCCACAAGCCGGTCAAATTTCGATAGGGTGTCGCTCCGCCACCCCACCTCAGCCGGAGGACGCTATGCGCCACAACATCGCCCACGCCCTCGTCCAGGATCAGGACATCAACTTCGCGGTGGTATCCGTGGTGGATGCCGCCATCTCCGAGCCCGTCCAGGCCCAGAAGCTCATCGAGACCTTGCAGGCCGCCTACGGCTGCCCCGTGGTCCTGATGGGCGAGGAGAACCACCAGCTTTTCGGCCGCCAGGACATCGTGGACTTTCTCAACCAGTTCGAGCCCGCCCAGCTTCCCTGGGAGGAAACCCAGATCGATATCCCGGACCCATCCCGGGGCGAGGCGTAATCCCAGTTCGAGTTGAAGCATCGTCCCTCTAAGAGCGTCTCCTATTAGTATTAGGAGTCAGGTCTTGTTTTTTGCACATTCACTGGCATCTCGCCGGGATCAGTGAAGCAAAAAGCAAGACCTGACCCCTTTCGCTCGTTTGCATTCCCCATGCAGCCCGGAGAGACCACGAGGCCCCTGCTGGAATCCAGCCCAGAGAACCGGTAACCTCCCGGACGGCCCGGATTTTCCGCGGGCGACCCGAATACGAGGGCGCGGGTTGGCACCAGACGCCAGGACTTTTCATCGGTGGAGACGGCGTGGGGCGCTGCACGGTGCCGTGGTCGTCCTGCTGCTGGTCCTGGTGCCGGGCTGCGGTTTCCGGGACTACGAGCCCAAACCTCTCTCGACCGACGCGTTCCCGGCGCAATTTCGCACCCGCGATCTGGATTCGCAGGAGCTACGGCGCTACCTCGAGCGGGTCGGCTACGCCGAGCCCGGTCAGCCGATCAGGGAGTGGGGCCTGACCGGGCTCACCCTGGCGGGCTTCTACTACAGCCCCGAGCTGGCCGTCGCCGAGGCCGACTGGCATCTGCGCCGGGCGGGAGAGATCACCGCCGGCCAGCGCCCCAACCCCTCCCTGAGCTTCCCGGCGGAATACCACACCGACCCCAGCGGGGACGAGGGCTCCCCCTGGGTATTCGGCTCGGTGGTCGACGTATTGTTCGAGGCGCCCGGCAAGCGCGATGCCCGCCGTGACCGCGCCGACGCCCTGAGCCTTGCCGGCCGCATCGAGCTCGAGCACGCCGCCTGGCGGCTGCACAGCCGCGTGCGCCAGGCGCTAATCGAGCTACGCGCCGCCCGCCGGCGCCGGGACCTGCTGCGGGAGGAAGCGGAGCTGAACGAGAAGACCCTTCGGCTCCTCGAAGAGCGGGCCCGGGCCGGGCAGGTCAGCACCTTCCGGGTCACCACCCTGCGCATGGACCGGGCGCGCACCCGCATGGAGCTGGCCCGCCAGCGGGGGCGGATCGCCGAGGCGCGTCACGCCCTCGCCGAGGCGGTGGCCGTGCCGGAGGAGAAGCTCCGCGAAGTCAGCCTCGCCTTTCCCGAGGTGCAACCGGGGCCCGGCGGGCAGCTGGACATGGAGCGATTGCGCGGCTTGGCACTGCGCCGCCGCTACGACATCCGCCGGGCGGTGGCCGAGTACGCCGCCCGGGAAGCGGCCCTGCGCCGCGAGATCCGCGCCCAGTATCCCGATCTCAGCCTCTCCCCGGGGCTGCTGTTCGACCAGTCGGAGCTGGTCTGGATGCTGGGGGCCTCGTGGACGGTTCCCCTGTTCAACCGCAACGAGGGCCCCATCGCCGAGGCGCTGGCGCGCCGCCGCCTCGCGCGCAAGCGCTTCCTGAAGCTGCAGACGCGGGTCCTGCAGAAGCTGGCCGAGCGCCGTGACCGCTATCGGGCGCGGAATTCGGCGCTGTCGGAGGCGCGCTCGCTGCTGCGGGACGCCCGGGAGCGCCAGACCAGCCGCCGCAAGCAGTACAAGGCGGGCTACCTGGACCGCCTGGCACTGCTGCGCGGCCGCCGTGAGCTGGTCCGGGCCCGGCGCACCGTGGCCGAGGCGGAGACGGCACGCCGGCTCGCCCTCGCGGGCGTGCGCGACGCCCTGCAGCGGCCCCTGTCCGGGCGCCTCGCGCTCGACCGGGCACTGCAGC
The DNA here is from genome assembly GCF_041821045.1 of Thiohalorhabdus sp. Cl-TMA. Lineage (NCBI taxonomy): Bacteria > Pseudomonadati > Pseudomonadota > Gammaproteobacteria > Thiohalorhabdales > Thiohalorhabdaceae > Thiohalorhabdus > Thiohalorhabdus methylotrophus. Next base: position 132,986 of record NZ_JBGUAW010000011.1, read on the forward strand.
CCCTGATCGAAGAGACCGGAGCGGACCCATGAAGCGCCTGCTCGGCACCGCCGCCCTTCTTCTGCTGCTCGCCGCTGCGGGCTTCCTGGCGGCCCAGGCCCTGGCACCCGGCGCCGGCGGCCTGCGCTCCGGGCTCATCGCCCTACTGGGCGGGTCGCCCCGGGAAACGGTTACCGCGGAAGGCGGGGGCGAAGATGAGGCGGAGGAGGAGCCTGGCGGCCGCCGCCTGGTGGTGCGCGACGGCGCCGTGGCGGTACGGCTGAGCACGGAAGCGCAGGAGCGCGGCGCCCTCCGCACCCGGGCCCTCGAAGCGCGCGACCGCCCCCTGGAGACGGTGGCCTACGGCCGGGTGGTGGACATCGCGCCGCTGGTGGATCTGCGCGGCCGCTATCGGCAGACCCGCACCGAACTGCAGGCGGCGGAGGCCCGACGCCGGGAAGCGGCCGCCGACTACCGGCGGCTGGAGTCCCTCAGCGAAGGCGCCGGCAACATCTCCCGGCGCCAGCTCCAGAGCGCCCGCACCCGGCTGGCCGAGGCCCGTGCCAAGTTGGACGGGCTGCGCCGCCGCCTCGCCGGCCTGCGCACCCAAGCCGAGCTGCGCTGGGGCCCGCTTCTGGCAGAGACGGCCCTGACCGGCGGGGAGCGCTTCAGGGCCCTGGTGGAACGGCAGCAGGTACTGATCCGGCTGACCCTGCCCCCCGCGCAACGGCTCCCGGAGGGGACGCGCTCCGTACCCGTGCATCCCGGCGGGGAGCGGGCAGCGGCGCGCTCCGCCACGCTGGTGGGCCCGGCCACGGAGGTGACGCCCGGCCTGCCGGGGGAGACCTATTACCTGCGAACCGGGGCCGGCGGTCTGCGCACCGGCATGCCCGTCCAGGCCTGGGTGCCCCAGGGCGGTTCCGGGCTCCGCGGCGTCCGGGTGCCGGCCGAAGCCGTGGTCTGGTACGGCGGCAGCCCCTGGGTCTACCGCCGCGCCGGCAAGGAGCTGTTCGTACGGCGCCCGCTGCGGGGCGAGGCGCAGGGCGGCTCCTGGTTCGTCACCAAGGGCCTGCAGGCGGGCGACCGGGTGGTCACCGCCGGCGCCCAGATGCTGCTTTCCGAAGAGCTCCGGGCGCAGATCCCGGAAGAGGACGGGGACGACTGATGGCCGCCCCGGGGACCTCCTAGCCCATGCTGGCCCGGACCGTCCGCTTCTCGCTGCGGTTCCGCGGAGCCATCCTGGCCCTCGCCGCGATCCTCATGGCCTACGGCGGCTACCAGCTGTCGCGGGCCGGCCTTGACGTATTCCCGGAGTTCGCCCCCAAGCGCGTGGTCATCCAGACGGAGGCCTCGGGGCTGTCCGCCAAGCAGGTGGAAGCCCTGGTGACCCAGCCCATCGAGCAGGCGCTTTCCGGCGTGATCGGCCTGGAGCGGCTGACCTCCGAGTCTATCCAGGGCCTGTCGGTGGTGACCGCCGTATTCGAGCAGAGCACCGACATCTACCGCGACCGCCAGCTCGTGGGCGAGCGCCTGGCCGGGATCACGGAGCGCCTGCCGCCGGGCGTCGGCCAGCCCACGCCCATGCCCCTGTCGTCCTCCTCGGCCACCGTGCTCACCATCGGCGTCACCTCCGAGCGCAAGGACCTGATGGCCCTGCGCGACATGGTGGACTGGACCCTCGTGCCCCAGCTTCTGGGCGTGGACGGCGTGGCGGACGTGAACGTCTTCGGCGGCACGGTCCGCCAGCTCCAGGTGCAGCTCCGCCCCGAGGCGCTGCGCCGCTACGGGCTCGGCATCGACCAAGTGGCGGCCGCCGCCGGCAAGGCGAGCGGCATCCACGGCACCGGCTTCGTCGCCACCCCGAACCAGCGCCTTACCCTGCAGGTGACCGGCCAGCCGGCCTCCCCCGAGCGGCTCGAGCAGGTGGTAATCGAGCGCCGCGGCAGCGTACCCGTCACGCTCGGCGACGTCGCCGACGTGGCCTACGGCGCCGCCCCCCCCATCGGTGCCGCCCAGATCATGGGCGACGACGGCATTGTCATGATGGTCATCGGCCAGTACGGCGCCAACACCCTCAACGTTTCCCGCCGCGTGGAAAAGGTCCTGGAACGCTTCGACCCCATCCTGGCCTCGAAGGGCGTGGAGCTCTATCCGGACCTGTTCCGCCCCGCGGACTACATTTACGCCTCCCTGGACAACATCCTGCATCACCTCCTGATCGGCGGCGCGCTGGTGGTGCTGGTGCTGCTGTTGGTGCTGTTCGATGTCCGCACCGCCCTCATCTCCGCCCTCGCCATCCCGCTGTCGCTGCTGGCGGCGACCATGGTGCTGCTGGAGGCGGGCGTGAACATCAACATCATGGTGCTGGGCGGTCTGGCCATCGCCCTGGGCGAGGTGGCCGACGACGCCATCATCGACACCGAGAACATCTACCGACGATTGCGCGAGAACCGCCAGGCCGGCTGGCCGCGATCCGCCTTCGAGGTGGTCTATCGGGCCTCCATGGAGGTGCGCGGCTCGGTGGTCTACGCCAGCTTCATCGTGGCCCTGGTGTTTGTGCCGCTGCTCACCCTTGGTGGGGTGGCGGGCCGCCTGTTCTCGCCGCTCGGGGTCGCCTACATCCTGGCCATCCTGGCCTCCCTGGCGGTGGCGCTGACGGTGACCCCGGCGCTGTGCTACCTGCTGTTGGCCCGCTCCGGGCTGAGCGACCGCGACCCGCCGCTGATCCGGGCCGTGCAGCCGGCCTACGCCAAGGCGCTCCGCGGCATCTCCCGGGCGCCGCTGCTCGCCTTCGGGCTCACCGTGGCCCTGTGCGGCGCGGGCCTGGCGGTGCTGCCGGGGCTGGGCGGGCAGTTCCTGCCCAACCTGCGCGAGGGGCACTACATCGTCCACACCACCGCCAAGCCGGGCACCTCCCTGCAGGAATCGCTGCGCATGGGCAGGCAGCTCACCGAGGCGTTCCTGGACGTGCCCGGCGTGGTCTCGGTGTCGCAGTGGGCCGGGCGCGCCGAGCGGGGCGCGGATACCTACGGCAGCCACTACAGCGAGTTCGAGGTGGACCTGGAGCCCATGTCGGGCAGCGAGCAGGAGCGGGTCCTGCAGGAGCTGCGGTCGATCCTGGCGGATTTCCCCGGGATCCGCTTCGAGGCCAACACCTTCCTCCTGGAGCGCGTGGGCGAGACCATCGCCGGCTACGCCTCGCCGGTGGTGGTTAACATCTACGGCCACGACCTCGACTACCTCGACCGCAAGGCCAACCAGGTGGCGTCCATGATCCGGGAGATGGAGGGCGCCACCGACGTCCAGGTGCGCTCCCCGCCGGGCACGCCCATGCTCCGCGTGCGCCTGCGCCTCGGGCAGCTCAAGCGCCTCGGCGTGCGGCCCGACGACGCCGTCCAGGCCCTGCGCACCGCCTACGAGGGCCGGGTGGTGGGGCGCATCGCCCGCGACAACCGCCTGCACGATGTCTCCGTGGTGCTCGGCGAGGAGGCGCGCGGCCGGGTCTCGGAGGTGGGCCGGCTGCCGGTGCGCAACGCCGAGGGCCAGCTGATCCCGCTGGAGCGCATCGCCCACATCCGCCAGAGCGGCGGCCGGTACAACGTGCTACACCGCGGCGGCCAGCGCCTGCAGACGGTCACCGCCAACGTCGCCGGCGCCGACGCGGTGTCGTTCATGCAGCGCATCCGCGAGCGCCTGCACGAGGAGGTGGACTTTCGCACCAGCGTCTACCCGGAGATCACCGGCCCCGCGGTGGAGCAGGCGCGCGCCCGCCAGGACCTGATCCTGCATTCCCTGCTCGCCGGCGCCGGCATCCTGGTGCTGATCTTCGTGGCCCTGGGCAGCCTGCGCCACACGGCCCTGGTGCTGGTGAACCTGCCCTTCTCCCTGGTAGGCGGGGTTGCCGCCGTCCTGATCACCGGCGGCACGCTGTCGGTGGGCGCGCTGGTGGGCTTCGTGACCCTGTTCGGGATCACCGTGCGCAACTCCATCATGCTGGTGGCCCACTACCAGCACCTGGTGACCCGGGAGGACCAGCCCTGGAACCGGGCGACGGCCATCCGCGGCGCCCAGGAACGCCTGCCGTCCATCCTCATGACCGCGCTGGTGACCGCACTGGCCATGCTCCCCATCGCCGTGAACAGCGACAACCCGGGCCGCGAGATCATGGGCCCCATGGCCGCCATCATCATCGGCGGCCTGGCCTCCTCCACCGTGCTCAACCTGCTGATCCTGCCCAGCCTGATGCTGCGCTTCGGGCGCTTCCGGAAGGAGGATGAAGAAGATCTGGCGGAAGCCTGATAGAGCCCGTAACGACAAGAAATAAGGCAGAAAGACTGGGGCCAGGTCTTGCTTTTTGCTTGTTCGTATCCGCTAGAAGCAAAAAACAAGACCTGGCCCCAATACCCATGACCCCAAGGCCCTCGTTAAACCCCTTGATTCCAAGCCCTCTTGGACACCGCGGCTTCGACCCCTGGCAGCCCCCGGAAGGAACTTGTTCCTTGCTCGCCCATCTTACCTAATATAATTTCTCTTATATGGGGAATGGAGGGAAGCCATGGGACAGGTCACCATTTACCTGGACGACGAGACGGAGAAACGCCTCCGGAAAGCTGCGGAAAGTGCAGGAGTACCGGTAAGCCGCTGGATCGGCCGGCTCATTCAGGAGGAAACGCGTACCCAGTGGCCGGAATCCGTGCGGAAACTGGCGGGGATCTGGCCGGACTTCCCCGAGGCCGGGGAGCTACGCAAGGAGCAGGGAACGGACACCCCGCGCGAGGCCCTGTAGGTGTTCGCGCTCGACACCAACACCTTGATCTACTTCTTCAAGGGGCAAGGCCGGGTGGCCGAACGGCTCCTGGCCCAACCACCCGCCCAAATCGCCATTCCCATGCTGGTGGTGTACGAGCTGGAGGTAGGCATCGCCAAGTCGACGTCTCCGGAACGGCGCCGGGCCCAGCTCGGTGAGCTGCTTGATGCTGTCACCCTCCTGCCCTTCGACCGGCAGGCCGCCTCCGCGGCCGCCGACATCCGGGCCGCGCTGGAGACAGCCGGCCAGCCCATCGGCCCGCTCGACACGCTCATTGCCGGCACCGCCGTGGCCCACGGCGCAACTTTGGTAACGCGCGACGTGAATGAATTCGCTCGGGTACGCCAGCTGTCCATTGAGAACTGGTATGACTGAGCGATCCGGCAGGCCCATCCCGCTCCGGTAGGGACCTGGTTCCGGTCTTTCCCTCCATCGATCTCAGCGGTGCCGCCGGTAGGATCCCGGTATTCGGCCTGCCCAAGCTCGACAGCTACAAGAAGCACTTCCGGCTGCGCGTGCGGGAGAGGAAGTTTAAGGAGGCTATCCCTGCCGGTTGCGCAGCACCACCAGCGGACGCTCCTTCCGGAGGCCGCGCGTGGCCGCCAGGCCGGCCGCCGTGATGCCCAGCGCCCCACCGCCCATGCCGAGCACCAGCAGCCAGGGGTTGAAGGAATAGGGCAGCTCCAGGACCTGAGTGCTCACCGCCCAACCGATGAGCCCGGCCCCGCCGGCGGCGAGCAGCCCGGCCAGGACCCCGATCGCGGCGAACTCGGCGGCGAGGATGGCCCGCAGGCGGCGGCTGCTCGCGCCCAGGGTACGCAGCAGGGCGACCTCCACCCGCCGCTCGTCGCGGCTGGCCTGGATGGCCGCCACCAGGACGATGATCCCGGCAAGCAGGGAGAAAGCGAATACGTACTCCACCGCCCGCGCGCCCTGGGCGATGGTGGTGCGCAGCCGGTCGAGGATGGAGCCCACATCGAGGACAGTGATGCCCGGATTGGCGCGCACCAGGCGGGCAATGGCGCCGGCGCTGTCGGGTGGGGCCCAGTAGCTGGTGATCCAGGTGGTGGGGGCGTCCTCCAGCGCGGCGGGGGTGGCGATAACGAAGAAGTTGACCTTGAAGCTCTCCCAGTCCACGCGTCGCAGGTTGGTCACCTTGCCGGTTACCCGCTCCCCGGCCACGCGGAAGGTCAGGCGGTCCCCCAGGGCGATGCCGAGGTCCTCGGCGATGCCCGTCTCCACCGAGAGCTGCCGGTCCGAGGAGGCCTCTTGGGGGGTCCACCAGTCGCCGGCCGCCATCTCATAGTCCGGGCGCGGCGTCTCGGCCCAGGACAGGTTAAACTCCCGCTCCGCCAGGCGCCTGGCGCGGCCCGCCGCGAAGTCCTCAGGGGACACGGACTCGCCGTTGACGGCCACCAGCCGGCCGCGGGACATGGGGTAGAAGCCCTCGGGCCGGATCCCGGCCTCCTGCAGCCGCTCCCGCACCTCCGTCACCTGGTCCGGCTGGATGTTGATCATGAACTGGTTCGGCGCCTTGGGCGGGATGTCCCGCTCCCAGGCACGCAGCACATCCACCCGCACCACGGCGAGCAGGAGCAGGGCCAGCAGGCCCAGGCCGAAGCCCGCCAGCTGCACGGTGCTCGCCCCGCGCCGGCGCGCCAGGTTGGCCAGACCGAACCGCCAGCCGCCCACCGCCCGGCCGCGAAACCGGCCCACCACCCGCAGCAGCAGCCAGGCCGTGCCGCCCAGGGCCCCCAGCAGGCTCAGGATGCCGGCCAGTACCCACCCCGCCAGCGCGGCATCCCCCGCCTGGTAAAAGATCAGCCCGCCCACCGCCACCACCGCCAGCAGGGCGGCGGCGATGGCGGAAGGCTCGGGCGCGGAAGCCTCCCGGCGCAGGACACGCAATACCGGCACCCGCCGTATGCGCAGGGCCGGCACCAGACCGAAGCCCACCAGGGTCGCCACCCCGGCGGCGAGTCCGGTGAAGGCCGGCGCCGGGGAAGGGGCCGGCAGACGGTCGCCGAACCAGGCGCCCACCAGGGCCACCAGCCCGTTCTGGGCCAGCCAGCCCACCCCTACCCCGATTCCGCTCGCCAGCAGTCCCACCACCAGCAGGCGCAGCAGCAACGAGCCCGCCACCAGCCGCAGCGGCGCGCCGAAGCAGCGCATCAGGGCGGCGCTGTCCGCCTCGCGGACGCTGAAGGCGTGCACCGCCACGGCCACCGCCGCCCCCGCCAGCATCACCGCCATCACCGCGGCCAGCCCCAGAAAGCTCTCGGCCCGGTCCAGGGCGGCCCGCATCTCCGGACGGGCCGACTCCACGCCCTGCAGCTCGACCCCCTTCCGGTCGCGGCCCTCGGCCCATTGCCGGAAGGCAGCCACGGCGTCGGGCGGCCCCGCCACCAGCAGGTGATGGGCCACCCGGCTGGCAGGGGTGATCAGCCCCGTATCCGGCAGGTCGGCCCGGTTGAGCATCACCCGCGGCGCCAGCTGGAACAGGTCGCCGCCGCGGTCCGGCTCGTAGGCCAGGGAGGCAGCCACCTCCAGCTTGGCCCGCCCCAGGGGTAGACGGTCGCCCACTTCCACGCCGAGGCGGCCGAACAGGCGCGGGTCCAGCCACAGGGTCCCGCGCTCGGGGATGGCGGCGGTAGGCGTGCCCCGGCCATAGGGCACCTCGCTCAAGCGCGCCGCCCCGCGCAGGGGGTAGCCCGGGCCCACCGCCTTCACGGCGACCAGCTCCGTGCGCTCGCCGGCCACCACCACGCTGGGGAAGGTCAGGTAGCCGGCGGTACGCAGGCCCAGGTCCGTCGCCTTCTCCCGCCAGTCCGCGCCCAGCGGGGCATCCGCCTCCACCACAAGGTCGGCACCGAGGAGGTCGGTAGCGCGCTGCGCCAGGGCCCGGTCCACCCGGTCTGTGAAGAAGCCCACCGCCGACAGGGCACCCACCGCTACGACCAGGGCGGCTGCGAGCACCCGCATCTCGCGGCTGCGCAGGTCGCGCGGCAGGGCCCGCAGGGCGAAGCGCAGGGCCCGGATCACGACCCGGGCTCCAGAGTACCGTCCACCATACGCAGGCGTCGGTCACAGCGCCCCGCCACCGCCTCGTCATGGGTAACCAGCACGAGGGTGCTGCCGCGCTCGGCGCGCAGGGCGAACAGCTGCTCGATCACCTCCGAGCCAGTGCGGCCATCCAGGTTGCCGGTGGGCTCGTCGGCGAACAGCAGGTCCGGGTCGGGCGCGAAGGCGCGGGCCAGGGCCGCCCGCTGCTGCTCCCCGCCCGAAAGCTGTCCGGGCAGATGGCCGACGCGCTCCCCCAGGCCCACCCGCTCCAGGGCCCCCAGCGCGGTCTCCCGCACCCGCGCCCGCCCCGCCAGCTCCAGGGGCAACATGACATTCTCCAGGGCGGTCAATCCGGGCACCAGCTGGAAGGACTGGAAGACGAACCCGACACGCCCCGCCCGCAGGGCGGCCCGGCCGTCCTCGTCCAGGGCGCCCAGCCAGCTTCCGAACATCCGCACGTCGCCGCTGGTGGGGGCATCCAGGCCGGCGAGCAGTCCCAGCAGGGTGGACTTTCCGGCGCCGGAGGGCCCGAGCACCGCCACCGCCTCCCCGGGGGCGACCGCCAGCTCGATTCCGTCCAGAATGGTGAGCCACCCGGCCGGCCCGCTCACCCGGCTGCCCAGCCCCTTGGCCCAGAGAATCGGATCGGAGGAATGCTGCATGCGCTGGCTCCTGCGTTGGATCCTGGTATCCGCAATCGGTCTGCTCGTGGTCGCTCCCGTCGCCTCCGCCGCCCCGCCCGCCATCCTGGTGGTGGGCGACAGCATCAGCACGGGCTACGGGGTGGCCGTGGAGGAGAGCTGGGTGGCCAAGCTGCGCAAGCGGCTCGCGGCCCGCGGCTACGCGCACCGGGTGGTGAACGCCAGCGTCAGCGGCGACACCACCAGCAGCGGACTCGCCCGCCTGCCGGATGCCCTCGCCCAACATGATCCGGCGGTGGTCATCATCGAGCTGGGCGGCAACGACGGCCTGCGCGGGCAACCGGCGTCCGCCATGGCGGATAACCTCGCCGAAATGGTGGAGCAGTCGCAGGCCGCCGGCGCCCGGGCCCTGCTGCTCGGCCTGCGGCTGCCGCCCAACTACGGGCCGGCCTACACCGAGCAGTTCGCCGAAGTCTACCGGAAGGTGGCCGAGCGCTCCGGAGCGGCCCTCGTACCGCGCATGCTGGAAGGGGTCGGCGAGCGCCGCGACCGCATGCAGGGGGACGGCATCCACCCCAACGCCTCCGGCCATTCCCGCATCCTGGACAACATCTGGCCCCACCTGCGCCCGCTGCTTGAGGGGAGCGGAGGCCATTGACCGGAAGCCGTCCTCCGGCCCTCCGGGAGATTGGACAAGGCGATGCCGCTTCGGTGCGAACGGACGGGAAAGAAAGGACACCCCCTTTCCGTTTCCAAGTGGGTGTCCCTTGTGGATTTGGTCGCCTTCCTCCCGCCTTTGCCCGCGGGCATAATGAGCCTCGAGCCCGTGCGACGGGCCCACCGGCCAAGGGGATGATCCGGGCGTGATCGGCAGTGCTGGACGTTTGATCGAGGCGGGCGTGACGCCGGCGCGGTGGTCCGCCCCCGGTGCCGCCCTGCGCGGCTTCCTGCTGATCGTAGCGCTGTTGCACCCGCTCCCGGTGCCCGCCCAGGACGCGCCTGCCCCGCTGCCGACGATCCCCATCGATGACCTCACCTCGCGCACCCTGCGCGCGCCCGCGGAGCTCCAGGTGGCCCCCGGAAGCACGGCGCTCGATCAGCTCCCGACGGCGGATTTCCGACCGCTCACCAGCGGGCAGGCCAACCGCGGCATTACCGGCCAGGACCACTGGGTCCGGGTACGCCTGTCGAACGCGAACGGGACCGAGCCCCAATCCTGGGTGCTGCACCACGAGACCAGCTACCTCGACCGGCTGACCATCCACTACGCCGACAACGGCGGGCCCCTGCAGCGGGTGTCCCTGTCCGACCGGGCCCCGTTCGAGGCACGCCCCGTGAATTACCGCACGCTGGCCCTCCCACACACCACGCCGGCCGGCGGCCATACCGACCTGTACGTGCACCTGGGCTTCGACAAGGCCGATTCGCTCACCCTCAATCTGCGGCTGACCCGGGCGGACCTGTTCCACGACGCATCGCGCCGCGAGAACCTCGTCTACGGCGCGTACTTCGGGGCGATGGGGATGTTCCTGCTGATCGCCTTCATCGGCTCGGTAATCCTGCGCGAGTCGGTGTATCTGCACTACGCCGCGTTCCTCGGCGTGAGCATGGCGATGTGGGCCATGCTCAACGGCTTCGCCTACCAGTACCTGTGGCCGGATTCGGTGTACTGGCACAACGAAGGCTTCCACATCGTCTTTCTGCTCATGGCGATCACCGCGCTGCAGTTCTCGCGCGGATTCCTCAAGACGCCCCGCTACTTCCCCCGGGTGAACCGGGCCCTGGTAGCCGCCCAGTGGGTTTTCGCGGCCGGCATCGTGCTGCGTTTGGCCGGCGTGTACGTCCCGGTGCTGGTGCTGTCCTACCTTGGGCTCACGCAGCTGGTGCTGCTATCCGTACTCGGACTGATGGCCTACCGGCGGGGCATGCGCTACGCGCGCTGGTACAGCGTCGCATGGCTGGTCTATGGCGTCGGCCTCGCATTCAGCGTGATCAGCGCCGGAAGCGGCTTTTTGGAATGGGGGATGAAACCGCTGGACTTCGCCCAGGCCGGCGGGGTGCTGGAGTCCGCCTGCCTGCTCATAGCACTCGGCGAACGGCTGGTGGGCTGGGATCGCGCCCGGCGCCGGGCCATCGCCATCGCCAACCAGGACCCGCTCACCGGCCTCGGCAACCGCCGGGCCCTGGAGGAGGCCTTCGACCGGCTCGAGGAACGGGTTCAGACCACGGGGGTCCCCGTCTTCCTCGCGTTCATCGATCTGGACCACTTCAAGGCCATCAACGACGAGCACGGCCACGACGCCGGCGACGCGGTGCTGATCCACCTCGCCCGGATACTGCGCAACGCCTGCCGCCCGGAGGATATCTGCATCCGCTACGGCGGCGAGGAGCTCGCCCTCCTGCTCCAGGTGCCGCACCAGGAGCAGGCCATGGAGGTCACCGAGCGCATCCGCCAGCGCTTCGCCCGCGAGTCCACCCGCTTCGAGGGCACCGAGATCCGGCACACCCTGACCGCGGGCATCGCCCTGGCGCTGGCCAGGGACCGGGAGCCGGACCGCGCGGAGGCCATCCGCCGGGCCGATAGGGCGCTGTACGAAGGCAAGCGATGCGGGCGCAACCGGTGCACCGCCCACCTACCGGAGGAGCAAGCCGACGCAGCGCCGAGCCTGCAGGGCGAGGGCACGTAGCCTTCGGGGGCATTCCCACCTGTCACCCCGGCGGGATCAACTCCTCCATATCCACCGCCAAGGCCTCGGCCGGGGTGCGCATGAAGCGCAGGGAGCCCGATTTCTTGCCGGCCTCAAGCTGGGAGATCCAGGACTTACCCACCCCCGAAGCTTACGCCAGATCTTCCTGGGTTAGCCCTCGGTTCTCCCGCTATACCCGCACCGGATGCTCTTCGGCACTGAGCAGGCGATGCGCCACCTCTAGCGGTACCGTCTCGTCCGCACCCGGCGCCAGTTCGGCCATGGCTTGATCGAAGGCCTGAATATCCTTTGCTTCCTGGGGTATTCGGCTCATAGAGCCTCCAGGGAATGGCGGATCCAGGGGAATAGTACCTCAAAGGGCCTATCCTCCCCTTCAAGAGCGGCAATGATGGTGTCGTAACCTTCCTGGGTTTCTACTGCTAAGCGCCAGCCATTCATGCGTAAGAAGGTATCGGTACCGAAAAACGCCACGCGCTTGTTGCCGTCCGTGAATGGATGGTTGACCAATAGGGACTCGAACAAGGCCGCCGCCATTTCCGAAAGATCCGCGTAATAGCCCGTTTGCGGACGGAACAGGGCACTCTCCAGCGCCCCCGCATCGGCCAGTTCCCCTCCCCCGCCGAAGGCCTCCACTACCCGCTCATGGATGGCCACGGTTTCGTCCATGGAGAGGAACCGTACCCGTTCATTCGGCAAGCCGCCGCCCCAGCTCGTCATTCTCCCGCATGGACGCTTCAAGGTGGTCCATTACTTCTGGACGGATGCGGTGCTTGCGCACGTAATCGCGGATCGCCTCCGTCAGCAGGCCGGATAGGCTACGGTCCGTCTCCTCCGCCAAGGCGTGCAGATCCGCCCACACCTCTTCTTCCACCTTCGAGCTAATCTTGATGGCACTCATGGGCTCCCCCGGTATTGAACAGACAAATCAAGACTAATCCTGACGCCTAGCTTGGGCAAGCATCCGGGCCTTGCGTTCCGCCCCATTTCGGAGCCCACCCCTTAGGGCGAACCCGCGGCCTCCCCCGCCGTATTGAAAATTCCGCATAACCGGTCCATAGATATGTAATAACCCGCCTGATCCGGGCCCGGATTCCGGGAGGTTGCGGCCGGGAGGCCGCTCCTACAGATCCTGATCATGCTTGGCGTTTCTTTTTGGGCGGGAGCCGCCCCCTGCTTGGTATTCCGTATGTGAAGACGCTGCCGCACCACCGGCCCACCGCGCCGGAAAAACCGGTCTCCCGGGCCGCCCTCCCCGACCAGGAACGCGAGCCACGGGCCTCCCCGGGCCGCGGATCGGTCTTCATCGTCATGGACGAGGCGGAGGTGGTGGGCGAGCTGCGGAGCCTGCTCGCCGAGGACGGCTACGCGGTGGCGACCGCCGGCAGCGGCCCGGACCTCCTCCCCACCATCACCGCCGCCGCCCCCAACGTGGTCCTGCTGTGCGCCCACCTGGAGCGCGCCAGCCCCTTCGACCTCCTCGACACCATCAAGGCCAATCCCCCCACCCGCGACGTGCCGGTGCTGTTCGTCACCACCGAGGACGACGCCGAGACCCGGGTGAAGAGCCTGCAGGCCGGCGACGATCTGGTCCTGCACCCCCTCGACGAGCGCGAGGTGCTGGCGCGCATCGAGCGCCAGGTGACCGTCTCCAAGGTGCGCATGGCGCTGCGCGAGTCGGAGGCGAAGTTCCGCTCCGTGATGGAGTCGGCCATCGACGCCATCATCTCCGGCGACGTGTCGGGCCGCATCCGCTCCTGGAACCTGGCCGCCTCCGGGCTGTTCGGCTACACGGAGGAGGAGGTCATCGGCCGGCCCATCGAGATCATCATCCCCGAGCGCTTCCGCGAGGCCCACCGCCAGGGCATGGCCCGCGTCAGCTCCGGCGGGCCGAGCCACGTCATCGGCAAGACCGTGGAGCTGGCGGCGCTGCGCAAGGACGGCAGCGAGTTCCCGGTGGAGCTGTCGCTGGCCACCTGGTTCCTCGACGACAACCGCTTCTACACCGGCATCCTCCGCGACATCAGCGAGCGCAAGCAGGCCGAGCAGAAGTTCCGCTCCGTCACCGAATCCGCCATCGACGCCATCATCTCCGCCGACCACACCGGCTGCATCATCACCTGGAACAAGGCCGCCACCAACATCCTCGGCTTCACCGAGGAAGAGGCCGTCGGCCAGCGCCTGGAGATGATCATCCCCGAGCGCTTCCACGAGGCCCACCGCAACGGCATGGCCCGCTTCACCCGGACCGGCGAGGCCCACGTCATCGGCAGGACCGTGGAGCTGGCCGCGCGCACCAAGTCCGGCGCCGAGGTGCCCATCGAGCTGTCGCTGTCCACCTGGACGGTGCGCGACGAGCGCTACTTCACCGGCATCATCCGCGACATCGGTGAGCGCAAGCGGGCCGAGGAGGCCCTGCGCAAAAGCGAGCAGGCGCTGCGCGAGAAGACCGTGGAGATGGAGCAGAAGAACGCCGAGCTGGAGGAGACGCTGCGCAAGCTCAACGAGATGCACGACCAGCTCATCATCCAGGAGAAGATGGCCTCCCTCGGCAAGCTGAGCGCCGGCATGGCCCACGAGCTGAACAACCCGGCCGCCGCCGCCCAGCGCGGTGCCGACCAGCTCCGGACCGCCTTCGAGGGCTGGCAGAACCTCCAGCTGCGCATGCGCGACCTCGCCCTCGATGAGGGGCAGCGCGAACAGGTGGCCGAGCTGGACGAGCTCGCCAAGCAGCGCGCCCGCATCCCCGCCCAGCTCTCTGCGCTCACCCGCAGCGACCGCGAGGCCGCCGTGGAGGACTGGCTACTCGACCGCGGCCTGACACCCGACGGCGACCTGCCGTCCGCGCTGGTGAGCCTCGGCCTCGACGTCCCCGACATCGAGGCCCTCGCCCGGGTCTTCGACGCCGACCAGCTTCCCGTGGTCCTCGACTGGCTGGGCTTCAAGTACGCCATCTACTCCCTGGTGGGCGAGATCGGCCTGTCCACCGGGCGCATCGTCTCGCTGGTGAAGGCCCTGAAGACCTACACCTACATGGACCAGGCCCCCGTGCAGTCCGTGGACGTGCGCGAGGGCCTGGAGAACACCCTGATCATCCTCCACAACAAGCTGAAGCGCGGCGTCACGGTGGTCCGCGACTACGCCGCGGACCTGCCGGTGATCGAGGCCTACGCCAGCGAGCTGAACCAGGTGTGGACCAACCTCATCGACAACGCCGTGGACGCCATGCAAGGCAGCGGCACGCTCACCGTCCGGGCGCGCCGCGAGGGCCGCTGGGTGGTGGTGGAGGTGGAGGACGACGGACCCGGCATCCCCCGGGAGCACCAGTCCAAGATCTTCGATCCCTTCTTCACCACCAAGGGCCCCGGCCAGGGCACGGGGCTGGGGCTGAACATCAGCCGCAACCTCATCGTGCAGAAGCACCAGGGACATATGCACGTGCGCTCGGAGCCGGGGCACACGTGCTTTTCGGTCTGGCTGCCCATGGACCTCCATCCCGGCGAGCCGACCCAGCAGCAGAAGCGAGACGAATAATGGCCAAGCCCATCATCATGACCATCGATGACGAACTGCACGTCTTGAACGCCGTGGCGCGCGACCTGCAGGCCCACTACCGCAAGGACTTCCGCATCGTGAAGGTGGGCTCCGGCGAGGAGGCCTGGGAGACGGTGCAGGAGTTCAAGCGCCGCAACGACCCCATCGCCCTGTTCCTGGTGGACCAGCGCATGCCGGCCATGAGCGGCACGGAGTTCCTGGAAGAGGCCATCAAGCTCTACCCGGAGACCAAGAAGGTCCTGCTCACCGCCTACGCCGACACCGACGCCGCCATCGCCAGCATCAATGCCGTGGGCCTGGACTACTACCTCATGAAGCCCTGGGACCCGCCGGAGGAGCGCCTCTACCCGGTCCTCGACGAGCTGCTGGACGACTGGTTCGCCAGCGTCCCCCTGCCCTACGAGGGCATCCGCGTGGCCGGCACCCAGTGGTCGCCGCACTCCCACGACATCAAGGAGTTCTTCGCCCGCTGCCAGATCCCCTACCAGTGGCTGGACATCGAGCGGGACAGCCAGGCCAAGGAGCTGGTGACCGCCACTGCCGGGGCGCACCCGCGCCTGCCCATGCTGTTCTTCCCCGACGGCTCCACGCTCATGGACCCGGACCGCGCCACGCTGGCCGACAAGGTGGGCATGAAGACCCACGCCCAGCAGCCCTTCTACGACCTGGTCATCATCGGCGCCGGCCCGGCGGGCCTGGCCGGGGCGGTCTACGGCGCCTCCGAGGGGCTGCGCACCATCCTCATCGAGCGCGAGGCCGCCGGCGGCCAGGCGGGCACCAGCGCCCGCATCGAGAACTACCTGGGCTTCCCGCAGGGCATCAGCGGCGCCGACCTCACCCGCCGCGCCACCACCCAGGCCAAGCGCCTCGGCGCCGAGCTGGTCACCGCCCTGGAGGTCACCGACGTGCGCGCCGAGGACCCCTACCGTTACGTGACCCTCTCCGACGGCACGGAGCTGAGCTGCCACGCCCTGCTGCTCACCACCGGCGTGCAGGTGCGCCGGCTGCCGGTGCCGGGCATCGAGAAGTTCGAGGGGGGCTCGGTGTACTACGGCGCGGCGGCCAGCGAGGCCGCCTACTACCAGGGCAAGAAGGTGTTCGTGGTGGGCAGCGGCAACTCCGCCGGCCAGGGGGCGATGTTTTTGTCCCGCTTCGCCAGCCAGGTGGGCATCCTGGTGCGCGGCGACTCGCTCAAGGCCACCATGTCCGCCTACCTCGTCGACCAGATCCACGGCACCGAGAACATCGCCGTGCTGGCCAACACCGAGGTCACCGGCGTGGAGGGCGGCGAGCGCCTGGAGGGCGTGACCCTGACCAACAACGTCACGAAGGAGCGCGAGACCGTGTCCGCCGACGCCCTGTTCATCTTCATCGGCGCCGTGCCAGCCACCGGCATGGTCGGCGACTTGGTGGCGCGGGACAAGGCGGGCTTCATCTTCACCGGCCCTGACCTCAAGCAGGACGGCCAGCGGCCCAAGGGCTGGCACCTAAACCGCGACCCCTTCCTGCTGGAGACCAGCGTCCCCGGCATCTTCGCCGCCGGCGACGTGCGCCACGGGGTGATCCGGCGGGTGGCCTCGGCGGTGGGTCAGGGGGCGGTGGCGGTGAGCCTGATTCATAAGTATTTGGAGACGGTCTGACCCGCCCCGCGCGGAATCAGGCCTGGAGCCCATTTACGGGTCCGGGCTCCCTTCCCGCCTGCCTCCCCCGCGGGGTACTTTGCCAAGAGAGCGGGTCCTAAACGGACTCGCCCCTTGCGCCAGGAGGATGTGCACCATGGTTACTGACGGCCAGACCGGCACCCGGATCGACGAGGTCGGCCGCGAGATCTACCGCATCAGCACGCCCATTTCTGCCGAGGCTATGCCGCCCCACGGCTTCAGCTTCAACCGCTACCTGATCAACGACGACGAACCGATGCTGTTCCATGCCGGGTTGCGCAAGCTGTTCCCCCTTTCCCGGGATGCCATCGCCGCCGTGATTCCCCCGGAAAAGCTGCGCTACATCGGCATCTCGCACATGGAAGCGGACGAGGTCGGCGCCCTCAACGAGCTGCTCGCCATCGCCCCCCCACGCCGAGCCCGTGTGCGGCAAGATAGCGGCCATGGTCAACATCGACGACATCGCCGACCGCGGGCCGCGCGCCCTGGCGGACGGCGAAACCCTGGCCACCGGGCGGCGCACCTGGCAATGGCTCGACGCCCCGCAAATGCCCCACGGGTGGGATGCCGGCTACTTGTGCGATACCAGCGGCGATGCCCTGCTCTGCGGCGACCTGTTCACCCAGGGCGGCGCGGACACTCCGCCGTTGACGGAGTCCGACATCCTCGGCCCCAGCGAGGACTTCCGGAAAGGAATGGACTACTACTCCCATACCCGCAACGCCCCCGCCCTGATGGAGAAGCTCGCCGCCACCGAGCCCAGGCTGCTCGCCTGCATGCACGGCAGCGCCTGGGCCGGCGATGGCGGCGCCCTGCTGCGGGCGCTTGGCCGGGAGCTGGAAGAGAGCGAAGCCGGTTGAACAACGCCTCCACCTCGAACCGCCCCGTGCTAGCAACACCGGCGCCACCGGCATCTTCGCCGCCGACCTGCGGCACGGGGTGATCCGGCGGGTGGCCTCGGCGGTGGGTCAGGGAGCGGTGTCGGTGAGCTTGATTCACAAGTATTTGGGGACGGTTTGAGCCACGACGTTGCCCCCGTCGCAGGAGCGAAAAGCAGGAGGAAAGGCCGGCTGGGGCGGCTGCTACGACCTCTCTCCCTGGGTCAGCTTCTGGTATATCCCCAAACTGATTACCAGCAGAACAGAGGCAATCAGCAGGAAAGTCGGATACACCAGCAGACTGATATCCTTTTTGGCCGCCGAGAAGACGAAAACCAGCGCCTCCATAAGCATGGCAATGTTGATCACCACCAGGAACTTGATCAACGTGGTTCGCTGGCTTCCCGGCGTTTTTTGCTCCCTGGCGAGAAAGACCTCTTCCTCGACCAGGAATTTCGCCACGTCGAATACCGCCATGCCGATTACGACCAATGCGATGCCGTCGAGAAGAGAGGGGACAAACAATGCGGCGTCCCCCCAAGAAAGCCATACCTCGTAAATCGCTCCAGCCATCAGCAAGAGCGAAATCAAGCTGAGAAACAGGCTAATGAGGGCGTACACGCCCCGCCCAAGCTGTTCCGATACGTCCCTCGCCTTAACCACAATTTTTCCTGTCTTCTGCTTGAATCCCGTTGGTTGGCCCTCCGGTTCGCTCCGGAGGGATGACGGAATCGCCTGTGCGCCCCTGCGGTAGCGGTCAGGGGGGGTACGATGGTATTAGCCGCCGAGGCCGCAGGGTATTTCGGTGCGTCGGCCAATGGTGAACCCCGCGGAAATCTCCGCCAAGGCCCGCTGTCCATGCCGGGCCACGCCCGGGTCTGCGGACGGTCGGGCGGAGCAATCAAAATGGCTTCCTTATTTCCCGTCCATCGTCTCCTGTATATGGTGGGTATGGCCGTGGTCCCGATGACCACCGCCCCGATGATGATCCCATCCGGCGCACCCGCTCAGGACCACCGATACGGCCATCAAAGCGAGAAAGATCCGAGCGCTATACCCTAGTCCATTTCGCGGCATGATTCCCTCCCAATTCCCCTATTGCTGGGGCGACCCTTCCACCTTTGCCAGTTTTGCCCGGGCACTCAATCCCGTAATCCAATCCCCGAGCGCCCTACTTCCTTTCCGCAGTTTGCGGTCGGGCACGCCGGGTATAGGTTGATCGAATAACCGCTAGCACCGGGAAGGCGAGAGGCATGGACGGGAATTCGACCGTCCATTCATTCGGAGCAGCCGATAGGCTGCGGAGGGTAAGGGAGATGACCACCAATACCGTAGTAAACGGCGTCGATGTCGACCAACTGGTGGAAACCGTGGGCGCCATCCAGGCCGAGCCGGAGATAGCGAATTTCCGCTTCCGGGCACACAACGAATGGATCAACGGCGGCCATTCCAAGACCACCATCCAGTCCTTCTACGGCGCCGGGCAAGAGGACGAGTCGCGGAACGAGCCCATCGTGCTGGAATCCGATGAGCCGCCCGTGCTCCTGGGAGAAGGCAAGGGGGCCAATGCCGTGGAGAGTGTGCTCCATGCCCTGGCCTCGTGCCTGAGCGTAGGCTTCGCCTACAACGCCGGCGCCAAGGGCACCCAGGTGGACGGGATGGAGATGGACCTGGAAGGGGACCTCGACCTGCACGGCTTCCTCGGGCTCTCCGAGGACACCCGGCCGGGCTACGACAACATTCGGGTAACCTGCAAGGTCAGCACCGACGCTTCGGAGGATCAGCTCGCCGAGCTGAGCGACCACGTGCAGAAGACCTCCCCCGTCCTGGACCTGCTCCGCAACCCGGTGCCCACCTCGGTCCACCTGGAGAAAATGGCCTGAGCCGGGGAAGGCCCGCCCCCTGCAACCTAAAAAAGGACACCCACTTTCTATTCAAAGTGGGTGTCCTCTAGGTCTTCTTCCTGGCCTTGTCGAACTTGGCCTGGATATCGGCCGCAATCACATCCCCCGCCCGCTCGCGCCAATCCACCCCGGCCAAGAACTCCGTCCAATCGTCCCCCGGCCCCAAACCGGCTTCCCGGGCCTCTTCCCAGGCGGACTCGCACAACTTATCTATCAGCTTGTCGCTGGCGTCGGCTCCGAGGCGATTCTCAATCACCTCCCGAAGCTCGGCGCGGGACTGAATGATGCCGTTCATGACCTTTCCCCTGAAGAAGTGGGTGTCCCATAGGTTTACTATTCCGGCCCCATGAGGAATTCCTCCGGGGTCATCACCTCGACCGGCGAACCCGGGAAGTCCTTCACATTCCGGGTCACGATGGCACCACACCCCTCCGCCTCGGCGGAGGCGGCAACCACCGCGTCCTCGAAATCGGGCGAGCCCAGGGCCCGAGTCCGGAGGAGCTCCGCCCGTCCCACCGCCGCGACCGAAAAATAGCGCAGCAGCCAGTCCACCACCCCCTCGGCCGCTTCCCGGTCCCTGTACCGGCCCACGATGTAATACAAGGTGGTAACCGCATGAGCAGGTAAAGCCGCGGTTGTCTTGCCGTGGATGACCTCCTCCACCACCGCCGCCGAGGCGCGGTAATAGGGCTCGCGCTGCTGGATGACATCCAGCAGGACGTTGAGGTCGACCAGGATCATCCGCTGTGCTTTTCGTGGAGATGGCGCCGGTACTCCTCCTCCACGTCCACGTCCCCGGGCACCAGGCCGGTAATCGCCTCCAGCTCCGGAGAAGGCGAGCGCTCATCGGCCGCCCGCAGACGGCGCAGGTAGCGGTCGATGACCTCCGTGACCGTCAGACCGTGGGCCCGGGCGTAGGCCTTGGCGTATTCGACATCTTCACGGGGCAAGCGGACGGTGAGCTTAACGGTATCGGAGGGCATAGAGGCTCCAAGAGGTAGTACGGCTCAATTTCTCGGATTGTACGGCAAGGGGAAGGTTGCGCAATATGAAAGGAAAGGCGGAAACGACGTGGGTGTCCTTCAGGTTTGGCGAACGGGAACCAAGATTCCACGCCCTGGGTCGGACTGATGAAGGCCGTAGACTACACCTGCCCTTCACCCTCAGGGCCCAAGGCAGCCTGATCCGCGTTATTTCGGCCCGGGATATGCACCGAAAAGAGAGGGCCATTTATGAGCAAGCGTAAGACTCCTCCCGAGTTCCAGACAGAGGCCGAAGAGCGGGCTTTTTGGGAGAGCCACGACTCCACGGACTACGTGGATTGGGAGCAGGCCCAGCCCGCCTCTTTCCCCAACCTGAAGCCCTCCACCAAGACCATCTCCCTTCGACTTCCGGAAGGGCTGCTGGAACGGATCAAGATCGAGGCCCATAAGCGGGATATGCCTTATCAATCTCTGATCAAGGCTTGGCTCGCGGAAGACATAGAACGGACCCGGGACTGATCCTCCCGCCCTGGGTACGGCCTCTCATTACCTCTCTACCCGCCGTCCCTGCACCCACCGGTCAACCACCGGAATCACGATCAACGTCAGGATGGTCGCGGTCACCATTCCCCCACCCTGGGCACGGCGATGCGCTTCATCCCCTGCGAGCCTGGGCGGGGCAAACGGGGTGGGTGTCCTTTAGTTTATACTCACGCTCCTGGAGGCGGCCGGGCTGATCTGAAGGCCGGGGCCGCCCGTCACCGGAACACCCCCTCGGCCTCCCGCGCCCCGCAGAAGGCGCGCAGGAACAGCCCCGTGCCCAGCCCCCAGGCGCCGTTGACGGCCAAGCCCGTGACCAGGGCGCTGGCCCGGAAGCCCCCGGCCATGGCCATCCCCTTGAGGGGGAACACCACGAACCAGGCCACCAGGGTGGGGAAGATCGCCCCGAACAGGACGGCGACGATCCAGTAGCCCGCGCCCCGGGGGAACCAAACCTCGGCGGCGACGAAGATCAGGCCCCACACCCCGCCCCAGAATGCCAGCGACCAGATGGCCGGCACCCCGAAGGGCGCGGTGGGCTGCTGGGGAAAGGTGGTGGCGTCGATGTAGTGGATGCCGGTCAGCAGGGCCAGGATGCCCTGGTGGAACACCAGGGTGGCGACAAAGCCGGCGGCGAAGCCGCCCAGGTACCGCAGCGCGCCGTTGCCTTCCATGGGCTCCCCCTTCCGTGAGCGGAAAAAGAACGGGCCGGGGCGCGTCCCCGGCCCTCCCTCCAGGAGAACATACCGCGGGCGATTTTTGGGGCTGCGGCCGCCCGCCGCAACCTAGGCCGGGGTCGGCTGCACCGCCGGGAAGTAGGCGCTCAACTGGCGACCGTTCTTCTTAGCGTAGGACGTGGCAGCGTACCAGCATCTTCGCTAGCGGGGTTGTGCGAGACTGAGCAGAACGGGGCTGACGCCCTTTACATTCCAGCTGCTTCCACGGTTGGTAACTGTAAGGACTCGGGTGATTGTCTCCCTCCCCGGAGCCTGATGTATTTTGAGGCGCGGTCGGTGATTGAATACCTAC